>CAILDT010000577.1 GCA_903833025.1 uncultured Bacteroidota bacterium
AAAAAGAAATAAAAAATTCAAGAAAAGATAATCGGGCGACGCACGGGCGGACGCTGCGCCGTATCTTTTCGGGCTGACGCGCTTCGGTACTTTGAAGATTATTACGTTGGTGGTTATGTTGGGATTTGAATTTTAATGAGTGGCGGGACGCCACATAATAATTGGCACGAGTGGGATACCTCAAATGTTCAAAACCTTTGAAACAATTACAATATATCGCTCCTATGGAGCTTGCTTTCATTTTTCTGATGTTTTTCTATTAAGATATGGCCCCTAACGGAGCTTATTTATGCTCCGTAGGAGTATAATAGTAATAGAATATGATAACAAACAATTTTTTAAAGCCCCTTCGGGGCGACATATTCTAAAGGTTTCGAACAGTTGTGGTGGGACACTTGTGCCAGCGGGTGATTATGTTGGAATTTGAATTTTAATGAGTGGCGGGACGCCAAATAATAATAGTCATGAGCGAAAAAAACGCTCGCGCCAGCGGGGGGGGGACGATGTGTGTAGGGCTGGGTGGGTTGGGAACGCGGATGACGCAGATTTGGCGGATTTAAAAGGATTTTTGATTTAGATTGTTTTGGGTGTAATTGAAATACCTTTTTTGATACACAGAGAAACTGCAAGAGAAGATACAGAGATACGTAGAGAAAATTGATTTTAAGAAAGAAGCAGATAAATGTTTTATATTTGTGGAGTAATATTTAAAACCCATTGTTATGAAAACGAAAATTGTAATGTTTCTATTTGTATTGTTAGGTATAAATAGTTTTGGGCAGGCACCGAATTGGGCTTGGACGCATAGTGCAGGAGGGACTTCCATTGATTATGGATCTAGTGTTTGTTCAGATGCAAGTGGCAATGTATATGTAACTGGTTATTTTCAGAGTGCTACAATCACTTTTGGAGCAATTACACTAACCAATGTCAACAATACAGGTACGCAAGAAGATTTGTTTATAGTGAAATATGATGCTACAGGAAATGTTATTTGGGCAAAATCTGCTGGGGGTACTTCAGGTGATTTAGGGAAAAGTGTTTCAACAAATGCAAGTGGTGATGTCTTTATAACAGGTTACTTTCTTAGTGATTCGATAACCTTTGGAACAATAACACTATCAAATTCACATATTGGATGGGAGGATCTTTTTATTGTTAAGTACGATAGTTCAGGAAATGTGATTTGGGCGAAAACGGCTGGCGGTTCTGGAAATGATCAAGCTGAATATATATCTACTGATATTGCTGGGAACTTATTTATTACTGGAAATTTCAATAGCCCATCTATGACTTTCGGAACTACAACATTAATTAATTCAGGAAATAACGATGTTTTTATTGTGAAGTATAATTCAGCAGGTAATGTGCTATGGGCTAAAAGTGCAGGAGGAAGCAGTTATGACTACTCAGTTTCTGTTGCAACAGATGCAAGTGGAAATGCATTTATTACGGGTTCTTTTTCAAGTCCTTCTATTGTATTTGGTACAATAACATTAACAAATGCTAGTACTACTGGCAGCAGTGATATTTTTCTTGTAAAATACGATGCTTTTGGAAATGTTATTTGGGCAAATTCTACTGGTGGGTATTCAGAAGAAATGGGTTACGGTGTTTCAACTGACGCTATCGGTAATGTAAGTGTGACTGGATATTTTTACAGCACCTCAGTAACTTTTGGAGCAACTACCTTATTGAGCAGTGGTCTTGGGGATATTTTTATAGCCAAATACGATTCTGGGGGAAATGCATTGTGGGCAAAAATGGCTGGCGGTAATGCTCCAGATCAAGGGCATAGTGTATGTAATGATGTAGGCGGAAATGTATTTATAACTGGATTTTTTGAAAGTTCCAATTTATTATTCGGAATCTCTTCATTAAACAATTTTAATGCTAGCTCCATTGCTGATATTTTTGTTGCAAAATATGATTCTTCTGGAAATTTTCTATGGGCAAAAAGTGTTGGAGGAAGTGCGCCTGATTTTGGTCTGTCCATTGCTACTAACGGTAACGGGGATATTTTAATGACTGGTTCATTTAATAGTCCATCTATCGACTTTGGAACAATTATCTTAATTAATGCTGACACAAGTAATATTTCCGACATTTTTATTGCCAAACTAAACGGAACAACAGGCATACAAGAATTTAATTCAGAAAACGAAATCAGCATCTCCCCTAATCCGTTCACGTCCACCACGACTATTTCATTTTCGGAGAAATTGCGTATGAATGGGACAGGCATTTACAGTATAAAAATTGTAAATGTGTTGGGTTTTGAGATTCTTCGCTTCGCTCTGAATGACAAAAGTGCAACGATAGATTTGAGTGGTGTTGCTAATGGAATTTATTTTGTGGAGGGACGGAGAGGTAATGAGGTTTTTAGGAAAAAGATGGTGAAACAGTGAGGGATGAGGGGTTGCAATTATTCGTTTGCTCCCGTGCAACCTTTTTAGTTTTTTATACATCTAAAAAGTAATACTCATCTAAGTTTATTATTGGTTTATATTTTTTTTTGTTTGATAACAAAGTAAAAAAATGTTGTATAATTTTGTAATAATCAAAAAAATGTTAGTATTTTTAAACTCGATTTCAATAGCTATTCACTAATTAAAACTTAACTCAATTGAAAAAACTACTACTACTCGTTATCTGTATCGTTGCCAGCATTGCGCTTAAAGCACAATCGTTTCAATTATTTACAGAAGATTTTGAAAACACTAATGGGTTCACACTCAATAGTGGTGGTCCGGCGGCGGCAGTTGGTAATAACCAATGGACGGTTACTAATAACTACGTTGGAGTGCCTACGTATGTTAATACAATGAGTCAAGATAGCACATATAGTGGTAATATAACAGGTGCGCCACATAGTAAATATCTTCACATTTTCGATTCGTTTTCGGGTATCACTAATGCGAATTATGATGCTACGAATGTGTCAGATAATTTTGCATACCTTACCAATGGGCTTTGTACGTTGGGTATGGACAGTGTTCAATTAATATTTTTTTATTTATGTCAAGGTTCTGCTAATGCGTATGGCGAAGTTTATTACAGTATAAACGGTGGTGCGTGGGTGCAAACAGGACAATTGCAATACAGCAATAAATACAAATGGCAATACGAAAATATTACCGACCCTATTTTTGGGAATCAAACCAACATCCGTTTTGGTTTCAGATGGATAAATGGCAGCGGCACGCCTCCATCAACAGAGTCTTTCTCGATTGATGATATTGATGTGGTTGCAAGTTATGGCAGTTCTACTGGCAACCCAATAACGTGTACAGTAGATAGCGTAGTACCAAATCCTGTTTGCCAAGGTAATTATTTATACATCTATTGGCATCTTTCGGACACGTTATGCAACGGTAGTTATACCATTCAACTTTCCAATGCTTCAGGGGTTTTCCCGACAGGTAACAATTGGATTTTCAATATTTATTACCCTCAAACTAGTGGTGTAATACCGATACAACTTCCTAATTCGGTATTACCGGGTACTTGTTACAAAATACGTATCAATCGAACGTCGCCACTGCCAGCATTTACAGGAGTAGCCAGCGGGTGTTTTACCATTTTGAGTTGCCCGAATACAATAACTACACTTCAGCCCGTCGTCACTATTGATACCAATGCAGTCTGCATTGGTAGTGCTATAGATATACCGTTTTGGTCTATCGGGGTTTATACGTTTAATACTTATACGGCGCAGCTTTCGGATTCAAATGGTCTTTTCCCTACTACGCCTACGGTGATTAACAGTATGTTTAATTCGAATACGTATTCGCCTTCATTGCCACCATTTCAGCCGGGAACTGTATCGGGTATTGTGCCAACAGTAACACCTGGATGTAACTATTACATACGAGTGGTTTCGAGTAATCCCGTCGCTATTGGTACACCTTGGGGACCATTTTGTATTCGACAATGCGATATAGAAACGAATAATAATACCGATTTGCATTTCTGTGTAACCGATTGTTCGGCTCAACCACTTGGGCAAAACACTACGATACCAGTGGGTATCAATACCTTTGATTCCACAGGCACAGGGGCGCAGTATGGACCAGGTAATATATTTGAAACACAATTAATGAGTAGTATGAGTTTTGCGCATTTAGGAGCCAATGGTGTTTTGGGCGAGGTAGCTGCTACACACGATACCATAATGCACATTCACGTGCCTTGTAGAGATAGTTTACCAGTATATGGAATACCATTAGGGATGAATTATATGAGGGTGATAGCAACCAATACTACACAACCTGATAACGCATTGGGAAGCTTAATAAGAGTTACTATTGGGGCGACACACGCGGTTGGGCAATCAACTATTGCTTATGATTATTCTACCTTTATTCCACACGATACGTTCTGTTCGGGTGACCAGATTTACCCTTATATGCCGAATTGGAATTATTCGGATAACTCCACCTATATGTGGCAGATAAGTGGATTTAATGGGGGGAATCCGTTTCAGGATGCTAATGGAGGGAATAACCCAGATTGTGGATATGTGTTTACCTTCAATCCAGGTACTTATACAATACGGACACAAGAAACTAATAATGGATGTGTAGGACCTTGGGGACCAACACAAACAATATATGTACTAGGACCACCAAATGTGGCTATTACCGGTCCTACAATTATTTGTTTGGGAGATACTGTGCATTATTCAACACCCGCCCAAGGGGTAGTTACTTATGGTGTTTGGACAAGTAGTAATTCGCACGGATTGTTGCTAAACTCTACTAATACTGAAACGGATGCTATTGGTAGTAATGGTACAGGAACATTTGTATTAACAATTAATGAAACTAATTCTTGTGGCTCGGCTACAAATACCAAAACAATTCTTGTAAAACCGTATCCTGCTATTCAGGCAAGTAATGATACAACCATTTGCAATAACCAGTCGGTTACATTAAGTACCACGCCAGGCGCAGGTTATAATTACAGTTGGATGAATGGGTCAACCTCTGTAAGTACAAATCAAACAGCAGTTGTCAGTCCGCCTGTTACAACTACTTATTATTTAACGGTTACAGGTCCAGGACAATGTAAAAGCAAAGATACTGTTAAGGTTAATGTTCAAACACCAACTTCAATGGGAGTAACGGATAAGGTTTGTCCTTTAGGAGCGAATCCTGTTACGCTTACAGCGGATAGTGTTGGCACCGGTTA
>CAILDT010000578.1 GCA_903833025.1 uncultured Bacteroidota bacterium
ATCCTGTTTAACTGAGATAGAGTCCTTTGTTTGTGCGTATGTCACACAACTGCTAAAGGCAATAATAATAAGAAATGAAAATATAACCCGCTTAACCATATATTTGTTTGACTCCAAAAAACTAGAGAAGTTCAAATCTATCTGAATAATTAATGCGAGGTTGTTAAAAAAATAGAATTTCTTGCAAATTCAAACAGAGAAAGACACAGTAAATAAAAGATTATTCCCTTTTCCCTACTTCTTTATAAACAGAAATTGCCCGCCTTCATCACCCGTATTTTTTACGGGCGCAAGTTTAGGGCTTTGTTCGGAGTTATTAATAACAGGTATTTTTATTTTGTTGTATAACTGTCCTGCATCAAAATATTTGTTATCATTATCATTAAGAGTTTTAAGGAAATAATAAGCAAATACAGAATGCCCGTCTTTTCCGCCATCCATCACCGGCTCCAAACCACCTGAAGTCATTGCCTGACGGGAAGGCAAACTATGCACCTCTTTGTAATATTTTTCCGACTCTTCGAAAGGAACAGACACCGTATTTCCTCTAAAAATATCTCCGCTGAAACAAGCATCAGCAACCAGCAACGTATGTTTCGATTTTATACCACCTAAGTATGTTTGAATATCCGCATTGGAAATATAATTGGCAGTTGAACTTGTTATTGCATCTATCGGAACCCAAAAACCTTTGTTCAAATCCTGCTTGTATTCGCCGTGTCCTGTAAAATACGATTCAATAGGTACAATTCTTTTTGCTAAAAGTGCTGGAGGAAGCTCAAACGAAAAGAGCAATTCAGTTGCTACAGATACTTCAGGCAATGCTTATATATCAGGCAATTTCCAAAGTCCCTCAATTGTTTTTGGGTCTACCACTTTAACAAATATTGATAATACAGGGAGTACTAGTGATATGTTCCTTGTAAAATATTCATCAACGGGAACAGTAATTTGGGCAAATGGAGAGGGGGGGGTTCTAATGATTTTGCAAATTCTGTTACTACAGATGCTTCCGGCAATGTTTATTTCGCAGGTATGTTTGCAAGTTCTAATGTTACCTTTTCACCCACTACCTTAACCAATGTGGGTTCTGGTGATATGTTTGTTGCCAAACTTGACAGTACACAACTTACAGTTGGCAACAAGGAAATAACAAATAATGAAAATGTAATCTCCCTTTACCCCAACCCCGCCACTTCCAACCTCACCATTGCTTTTGCAAAGACCACTAAAAAAGTAGTATTAACAATTACAGATATAACAGGCAAATTAATATATACTGCCACTGCTTCTGAAACAGAAAAGATGAATGTAACTACCAGCAGTTTTGCAGAAGGTGTTTATATTGTAAAAATACAAACGGATGATTCGGCAAGCTCACCAACCGGCAATGTGGTGTATAGGAAATTAATTGTGCAGAAATAAGTATCTTTGTAAAAAAATAAAACAATGTCAACAGCAGAATTAAACGGAATAAAACATAATCTGATAAGTTGGATAAACCAGTTATCTGATAAAGATATATTATCTTTTCTAGAAGGGTTGCGTCTTTCAAGAGTAAATGAAGATTGGTGGAAT
>CAILDT010000579.1 GCA_903833025.1 uncultured Bacteroidota bacterium
AAAGAATAATGACATACAAAAACAACTAAGAAAAATTCTATATAACAGAAGACATTTAAAAGTTCATGTCATCATGTTGGTTCAATCGTTTTTATCTATTCCTCGTGAAGTACGTAAATTAGTTAACAACACTATTTTATTTAAACCCTCTAAGGTAGAGTTTATAACCTTGTTTGATGAACTATTTGAAACTCATAAAGATGACGCAATGGAACTGATGAAATATGCATTTCAAGAACCACACGACTATTTATTTTTAAATGTGGATAACCAAAGAATCTTTCAAGATTATGATGAATTAATTTTACATACAAAAAATAATCTAGAATAATATAATGCCAAAGAAAAATGTAAATAGTAATCACAATGTGATTAATATAAAAATTGATAATACTAAAAAGACTAAAAAAAGAAGCAAAAGACGTAAAAGACATAACAAACTAGCCCTTCAACCACAACAACAAGGTTATAGTAGTTTGACACCTAATAATTTACAACAGCAATTACCAACTAACAGACCTTATTATATGGAAACTAATTCAATTAATCCACAACTACAAGACATACCCAAACCAACAACTCAAGAAGCATTTAAACCGCCACCACCTCCGCCAACACTCACAGATGGCGCATATGAAAATGATAATGTTTCACAAATAAGTAATAATCATCTAAGTTATTCTAAAGTTTACGAAAGACCAGCTGAAGAATTTGAAGATCATATACCGCCACCTACGGGAACATTTAAAGATGAACGTTCAAACAAAGAACAATATCAAGGAACAGGTTCATTAGATATGTTTAAAACTGATTATGAACACCAAATGAAAAATGCTAATAGAAGGGCACAATATGCTGAAAAAGTAGCACCGTCTAAATTAGAAAAAGCCGCAGCTAAATTAGAAAAGGACAAAGCAAAATTAGGAGCTAAACAACTACCAAAAAGAGGTAGACCTAAAAAACAAGCACAATATGAAACACCCCTAAGAGGTTTAGGTGAAATTATGGGTTCTCCGTCATTTGGAGCATTACCAAAAGTTTATACACCACTAGGTTAGAGAAAAACGCTTCTAGGTTTCCTTGGTCCTACATCAACTTTTTCAACTTCTTTACCATTGTTATATATATTTATGATGGGTTTGTGTTTTTCCACACTATGATCATCATCATCAACATATATTACCTTCTTTTTACTTGATCGTTTCTTTACAATTACTTCTTCTTCACTACTATCACTTTCTGATAGTTCTTGTAGTTTCTTAGTAATGGTTTTATGTTTCTTTTCTTTCTTTGCTATAACTTTAGCTTTTAATTCTTCTTTAACACGTTGTTCTTCTTCTTTGGCTTTTTTCTTTTCTGCGTTCTTGGCTAATAAGGTTTCACGTGCTTTAGCAAATGCTTTTTTTTGTGCTTCACTTTGTTCTCTTTTTGGCTTTGGTTTTTCAACATATTCTACGACTGTTTCTTTTTTAGGTTTTTCAACTTTTGACTTAGATTTTTTCTTAGGTTCAATAATAACTGCTTCTTCACTACTTTCACTTTCTGAACCTGATTCTTCAGACTCTTCAATAGGTTCAAT
>CAILDT010000580.1 GCA_903833025.1 uncultured Bacteroidota bacterium
TAACAATGGAGTATTGGTATCGACCGATAATGGAACTACTTGGTTTATCTCAAATAACGGATTAGTGGGCAATGTTATTTCATTAGCGGTAAACGGAACTAATTTATTTGCCGGTACGGATTTAGGAACTATATATTTATCAATTGATGATGGAAGCAATTGGACACAGGTTTATGATGGTATTTTATCTTCTAGCTCCAACATCAATGCCTTTGCAGTTAGTGGAAACAACATATTTGCAGGCACTATTAATGGTGTTATTTTTTCTAATGATAATGGAACCAATTGGCATACTGTAAATACAGGACTTACGAATACTGGAATTCAATCGTTAGCTATAGACGGAACAACGCTATATGCAGGTACTTTTGGCAGCGGTGTGTGGAAACGAACACTAATAGAAATGACAGGAATAACTGAAACAACAATAGATAATACTATTAGTATTGCCCCTAACCCTACAACGGAGAAAACCGTAATTACGTTTTCGGAAGAACAAAAAAATACACGTATATATATAAGAGATATGACAGGGAGAGTGGTTAATGATAAATGGTTAATGGTTAATGGAAAAAGCGCGACGATAGATATGAATGGTTTTACGAAAGGAATTTATTTTTTAAGAATAGAAGATGAAAAGATGAATGCGATTAATAAAAAAATAGTGGTGCAGTAAATATTAATTTGAGAAATCATTAAAATTAATTACATTTGTTTATTAATTAAATAACATAGAAATTTATTTTATGAGAAAATACATCTTAATAATATCTTTAATAGTTGTATCTAATGCGTTTTCGCAAGATTCGATGAAAACTAAAATAGATAATGTTACAAAAGTGCAAAATGAAATAGGAGCGAACACTACGCTATTATTAAAGCAAATATTTAATCTTTCCAACAATTCGTTTCCTACCCTTCCTTACGATTTAACCTATAAATTAATAAAAAACAAATCGGCTTTGAGGGTTGGATTTGGAGTTACTGTAAATAATTCGTCGGTAACAACTACTACCTCCACATCTACTACTAGCAACAGTACAGTACCTCCTCCTGGACCAGATGCAGCGGTACCAACATTTAACAAGTCGTCCAACTATTATTATAGGATAGGTTGGGAAAGAAGATATATGATAGGTAAAAAAATGTGTGCTTCGTGGGGAGTTGATTTTGCAGGGCAATATGGCACTTCGCATTCGCAATCTTCACAAACATTTGATAATTTACCGAATGGATATTCCTATACAAAATCAACAGATGATTTAAAGCTTATGAGTTATGGCGGCGGACCTGAAGTAGGGATACAGATTTTTATTAATAAATATTTAAGTGTTTACACGGAGCTACCCGTTTATTTTCAACTAACACAACAGCAAGAAGTAACTGACAGTTATCAAAACCAGTTAACACAAACCTTTCCTACTAATGTTTATACATCAAGTGATAGTAAACAAACACAAACAACTACAGGCACTAAATTTTCGGTTATATTACCAGTAACATTATATTTAGCAGTTAAATTTTAAAATAAATAACAATGAAAAAATTAATCTCAAACCAAAAGAAAATTGTAACTCTGATGAGTATATCAATTTGTAGTTTCATTATTTTTTTCTCCTCTTGTATGAAAAAGGAGAGTGAGATGGTAGTAAAGGGTGATTCGGGAACGCCAACTTTGCCTGCTATGCCTTATAATTATGGAAGTGGTCAAAATAATTTGGCAACACTTGGGAGAGTATTGTTTTATGATAAAAATTTATCATTAAATAATGCAATAGCTTGTGGTAGCTGCCATAATCAGGCAAATAGCTTTGCAGATAATCATCAGTTCAGCAGAGGATTAAATAACACGTATTCAACCAGAAATGCTTCGGCAATTGTAAGCAGCCCTTTTCATAGTCATTTTTGGGATGGCAGAGCAGCTAATTACGATATTGCAGTGTTTATGCCTGTGATGAACCACGGCGAAATGGATATGTTTAGTCTAGATATTTTACCGGCAAAACTTTCGGCAATATCTTATTATTCAACACTTTTTAATAATGCTTACGGAACAAGTGAAATAACTATTGCACGTATTCGTGGCGCATTGTCAGAGTTTGTAAATGATTTGAGCTCTACCAACAGTAGATTTGACAGAGCATCCACTGCTAATACAGGACAGTTTAATGGTAACGGTTTAACAGCTTTCGAGATTGCAGGTTGGCAATTATTTAATGGGAAAGGGAAATGCATTAATTGCCATAATGGACCGAATTTTAATGGTGGAAATCAAAACATTTATGAGAATACATTAACAAGCACTTTTGAGAATATTGGTTTGGAAGTAAATTATTCAGACATAGGCAGGGGGAAAATAACCCAAAACACTGCAGATAATGGGAAATTTAATATTCCTACACTTCTTAATATAGCAGTTACTGCGCCGTATATGCATGACGGTAGATATGCTACTTTGAGACAAGTTATAGACCACTATAGTGAAGGAATACAAGATAGCCCGAACTTAAGTTTTCATTTTAGAGATATCCCTTCTAATTTATTTACTAATAGTATAGATTCATTTGGATTTTCGCAAGTGCTACCACCAGCAAACTTTGCATCGTTCCCTGTAAAACCTTTAAGTTTAACTGAACAAGAGAAAAATAATCTTGAAGCGTTTTTGAATACCTTAACGGATGTTAATTTTTTAGCAGACCCTAAATTTTCAAATCCCTTTACAGGAAATTAATATTCGAAATAAAAAAGCAAGCCTATAAGCCGGGTTCTGTACTCTTTTCAGAGCTTCTATCATTTATCTAGGCTCGCCGTCGCCGACGAGCTCAAGCAACCTACCCTCCGAATAGAGCGAGCAGCTCTCACGCTTCGGTTTATTTGGTTTTTCAACTCCCAAGGTTTACCCGAAATAATTGTTACCAACTATTTCCGTGAGCTCTTACCTCACATTTTCACCATCACTCCAAATTGCTTTGGGGCTGTAATTTTCTGTGGCACTTGCTGTCTTCTTATTGCTAAGAATCCTTCCTGTTAGGAAGTGGGATGCTCTGTGTTGCCCGGACTTTCCTCCCTCCTACTTTCGTAGAACAGCGATAGAACGGCTTGCGGGTGCAAAGATAGTTTATTTGGTAATGATTATTGATTAATGTTTATTGTTTAATAAACAAAAATCAATTTATTATAATCTCGGTAGCTCCGAAACCGTACTTGGCAAAGGATGCGTCGTACACTTGTAGTTTTTCGTAAGTGGCGAGAATGTTTTTTACTTCTTGTTTTAGTCTGCCGACTCCTACACCGTGAATAACTATTAGTTTTCGATAGTTTTGTTCGATAGCAGTATCCAAGGCATTTTGAAAATGTTTTAGTTGAATATTTATTATTTCAAAGTTGGTTAAATGAGTGTAATCTTCGATGAGTTCTTCGATATGAATATCAATTTCCATTTCATTTGCAGGATTGTTGTTTGCATTTGGTTTTGATATCTTAGGAGATTCAGCATTTGTTTTTTTGAGCAAAGTAATTTTAGATAAATCTATTTCAGATGAAAAGGATTTCTTTTGTTCGGTTACATCATCAAGCTTTGAGATACTAATTATGTAAGCATTTTCGTCTATGAAGATATTTTCCTCGAAGACATTTTCTTTATATAGCTTCACAATCTTTAGTTTTTTTATTTCACTAACTGGTAACTGATAAGGATGTTGCTTGTCGTCGAAAAACAATACGTCAATTTTGAAATCAGAAAGGGTTTCGATTTGTTTTTTATTGATTGTGGCAATTAAAACGGATTCGAATTGTTTAGTATTACCTACTTCTATCGTGGTTGAGTTTTTGTTTTTCAGCAATGAAAAAGTAAAGAGTGTTTGGTAGTCGGTATGATTAATAAACCAAACATTCATATTTGAATTTTCTATGTCGCTACTGTTTTCAGGGGCAAAAGCAATGTAAATGCCTAGTTGCTTTTGTTGAGGCAAATCAATATTTACCTGTTCATTTGTTTGAGTTGAAGGTGAAACAAAAAGTTTAGTAGGGATTCTTTCTTCATTTTTATCAGGAATTAAAATCAAATCGGCAATGGGAACAGGAATTTCGAAATCATCAATAATGATACCTACAGTGGTTTTATTAATTAGCTTGTTAACTATACCTTCGCCTTTTTGGTTTAGGAATCTTACTTTATCGCCTAGTTTAAAATTCATTGGGCAAAGGTAAGAATCTGTTTTACTCTTTTGACAGATTTACAAATCAACCACAAAAGCACCTGAATCGGGGACGGAATAATAGGATTGGTTTAACTCAACACATTCCTGCTTCCATTTATTAATATGATAAAGAGAGTTGGAGGAATCGAATATTATTAATTTAGATTTGTATAGTTTAATAATATTTCCCATTTTAATATTTTTGCAAATATTCTATTTGGTAATAAGATTTCTTTGCATAAGATTTTCCTTTACTTTTTGAAAACTTGAAGTCTGAGATATTAAAGTTGATGTCTTCTCTCCAGACTGCTTGCAGCGAGAAGAATTTGCAATTGACTCTGTAGGA
>CAILDT010000581.1 GCA_903833025.1 uncultured Bacteroidota bacterium
ATTATTGATACCGGTTACATTGGCAATGAATTGGCGATGCGCAATAATGTGAAAATTCGCCAATTGTTTGCCGAGGTGATCAGTCTCCTGTGTCATTCGCGAAAAAAACATAGTCTCGAGGCCGTAAAAATTAAGAAGGCGGATGAATTCAATATGACGCATATGGCTTCGCGACTGAAAGCCCCGACGATAAAATATGTCAGCGATATTTTTAAACCCGACGATCCCAAAGAACTGTTTATCGCCATGAATGAATTTGCTTATCATCTGACCAAGGAATCCAAAAACAGTGTGACAGCTTGCTACTGGTTAGAATGGATCTTGGAATACGAGACCTTGTGTAAACAGAAGAAAGAATTATGTTTGGCTGAGACTCGACAATTTGCACCAATTCAAGATAAATTCAAGAATGATGTTATTTGGCTCGTCTGGGATATCATCCTGCGCGAATGCGCTGAGAAGAAAAATCCTCTGCTGACGAAAATTGTCAATGCGCTCTTGGAAATGTTTAGTATTAAATATACAGTCGGCGTCAAGAAGCGGCGAAAGTTTATTATCTATTTTGCCGTGTGTATGTTGACTGAACCGATTGATTTGACGATTGAAATTATTAGTAACAAAAAAGAGTTGGATGCGATTATCAAAAAAATTGGGGTGGTTTACAAAGACGTGAAGAAAAATGAAGATTCGCTCAAGATCGATTATTTGTACGCCGGCGTAGAGCGGACGAATTTAGATAAAACTATCGAACGGCTAGAAAAGATGAATAATATTATGCTGGGCACGGGCACGGGCACGGGCATGGGCATGGGCACGGGCACAAGCACTTAATTTTTATCCACAGTCATAAAATATTTTTTCAGTGGAAAAATATTTTATTATACCATTATAAACAATATGGCAACTCCAGTACCGCAAAAAGTATTTATAGTCCCTTACCGAGATCGCGAAAAAGACAAAGCGGCCTTTCTAGATAATATAACCAAATTATTAGCAGATGAGCCGGCTCCGGAGCCTTATGAGATTTATTTCGCCCACCAATATGATGCCCGACCCTTTAACCGCGGGGCAATGAAGAATATTGGTTTCTTAGCGATAAAAGACAAATATCCGGCTCACTATAGAGAGATCACATTTATTTTTCATGATGTTGATACATGGCCTTCGGCGAAAGGTTTAATTGATTATCAGACGACAGCAGGTGTTGTCAAACATTATTACGGCTTTAAATTCGCCCTAGGTGGTATGTTTGCGATTAAAGGGGCGGATTTTGAACGGACTAAGGGATTTCCGAACTTTTGGGGCTGGGGTATTGAAGATAATGTCATGAATGATCGGTGTTTGACTGCCGGACTAAAGATTGATCGCAGCTGCTTTTATGATATAAGCGATCCGAAAATCGTGCGCGCCTTTGATGGATTTAGTCGGATCATTTCGAAGAAAGATAGTTTAGTGTATAAAACGGCAACACCTGACGACTTCTTGGCACTAAAAGAGGTGAAATGGCGTCTGCAAAATGTAAGTGACAATGTTTATGCTAATGCTAACGTGTTTTATACCCACATTTTTCGCTTTGAATGTGCGATGAATTATAAAGACCAAATCTATCAGCCAATTGATATTCGCATTACGAAGAAATTAAAGGTACCGAGAGTAACACAATTTAGACGGAATTGGTCAATGTTTGGGGGCTCTGCCCCCTCACCCCCGTTTTAAAGGGGCTCTGCCCCGCCAGCTACGCAAGCCTCACCCCCGTTTTAAAGGGGGATCCTCCCCACATTAAGAGGGGGTCCGGGCAAGCGTAGCAGGACTTAGGAGTATCCCCCGCATTAAATAATATAAGTATATAATAAAAATGCCCCCAAAAAAGACCAAAAGTAAAAAAAGTGGTGGTGGAAAAAATAAAAAAGGTGGAGCTGATACGAATAATGAAGTA
>CAILDT010000582.1 GCA_903833025.1 uncultured Bacteroidota bacterium
AAAACCCGCTCTTATATAAGAGCGGGTTTTTTGTTTCAATAAACGTTACGCTATTTATTCCTCTACTTCGGCAACCACCACAGCTGGGGTAGTTCTACTCAAAGCCATTCTAATTTTTGTTTCTATTTCTTCCATCAAATCAGGGTTGTCGTTTAATAAAGATTTTACGGCATCGCGCCCTTGTCCTATTTTAGTATCGCCATAGCTAAACCACGAACCCGATTTTTTAATGATGTTGTGCTCCACACCAAGGTCAACTATTTCGCCTACTTTAGAAATACCTTCGCCATACATAATGTCGAATTCTGCCATTCTAAAAGGAGGAGCTACTTTGTTTTTCACCACTTTCACTCTCGTGCGATTACCTACTACTGCATCACCTTCTTTTATTTGCCCTATACGGCGAATGTCCAAACGGATGGAAGCATAAAACTTTAGCGCATTACCTCCAGTTGTAGTTTCCGGACTGCCAAACATAACGCCAATTTTATCTCTCAATTGATTAATAAAGATGCAGCAACAACCTGTTTTGTTGATAGTGCCTGTTAATTTACGCAACGCCTGCGACATTAATCGGGCGTGTAATCCCATTTTCGAATCACCCATTTCGCCTTCAATCTCACTTTTGGGTACCAATGCCGCCACCGAGTCTATCACAATAATATCAATAGCTCCCGAACGGATAAGGTTTTCGGTAATCTCCAATGCTTGCTCACCATTATCGGGTTGAGATATTAAAAGATTTTCGGTATCAATGCCTAATTTTTCTGCATACGTACGGTCAAATGCGTGTTCCGCATCAATAAACGCAGCAATACCGCCAGCTTTTTGCACCTCTGCAATAGCGTGCAACGTTAAGGTGGTTTTACCCGACGATTCCGGACCATAAATTTCAATCACTCTCCCTTTTGGCAATCCGCCAATACCAAGGGCAATGTCCAACCCCAACGAACCAGTAGGTATCACCTCTACTTCTTCTATTGCTTGGTCGCCCATTTTCATAATAGCACCTTTTCCATACGATTTCTCTAATTTATCGAGAGTTAATTGAAGTGCCTTCATTTTCTCTTTTTGTACCGATTCTTTAGCAGTTGCAGCTTTCGCTTCTTTTGTTTCTTTAGCCATTTTGTTTATTATTTAGTTTAGTTTTTATTTGTTTCGTTTTAATTTACCCTATTATTTGTTCAGCGTGATTTCCACTTTTTACATCCGTTATCACCTTTTCTATTACCCCTTTTTCGTCAATCACAAATGTGGTTCTGATGATGGCATCAAACGTTCTGCCCATAAAAAACTTTTCGCCCCACACATCATACGCCTTTATTACTTTCATCTCCACATCGGCTAACAAGGCAAAAGGCAAATCGTATTTATTAATAAACGAAGTATGTTTCTTTTCCGTATCAGCACTCACTCCTACTATTGCGTATCCTTTCTTTTTAAGAGCTGAATAATTATCTCTCAAATTACACGCTTCCTTGGTGCAAGTGGGTGTATCGTCGTTCGGATAAAAGTACAACGCCAACTTTTTACCTTTAAAATCTTTCAAAGAAACTGTTTTTCCGTTTTGGTCTTTCGCTTTAAAATCAGGTGCTTTATCGCCTGCTTTTAATTTTGTACAATGATTTGCCATTTTTCTGAACTCAAAAGTAGTTCAATTAATCGAGTGCGTTGTAGTTTTTTATCAACAAAGATGGAAATGCTAATAATCTTGGCAAAGGGTTATGTGGTCTATTTGTTTATAGTTAAATATAGACCTCACCCCCAGCCCCTCTCCTTGAAAAAGGAGAGGGGAGCCAAGGTGTGACGTACTTTGTATATAGTACTTCAGGAAACACCCCCTCTCCTTTTTCATGGAGATGGGATTAAGGGGTGAGGTCTGAATGGAAATTAGTTTCGAATTTTGTGCAGCTTCTTCTTTTGAAGACTCTCGAAGTACTTACAAAACTGTTTCAATTCACATTCCACGCATTTAG
>CAILDT010000583.1 GCA_903833025.1 uncultured Bacteroidota bacterium
TAGGCGGTGCTTCTTCTGATTACCCAAGTTCAATAGCTTTAAATAACTCAGGTAAGATATTTATTTGTGGAAATTACCATTCAACCGCGATGGTTGTCGGGACGGATACTTTACATAATGCAAATTCTTACAACACTTGCTATCCTCAGAGTTGCAGTGCATATATAGTAGAGTATGATACTTCAGGAACTGTTATCTGGGCAAAAAGTTCGAGCGGAATACCAGGTGTTTTGGCAAGTAGTGTAAGTGCCGACAATAATGGAAATTCATATATAACGGCAGGAGTTCAACATTCTATAAATTTGGCAATATCTTTTGGTTCATTACAAATTCCACTTGCTGGAAATGAACCGACTGCAATATTTTGTTTTGATTCTTTGGGAATAACCAAATGGGCAAAATCAATAATCGCTGGAGGAAATGATGGATGTGCAATAAGTGTGGCAAATAATGGAGACATTTTTATTTGCGGGGATTATTATTTTAATCCATTTGCTATTGGAATAGATACACTTAATTCAAATGGAGATGCAAATCCCTTTGTAGCCAAATTAAGCTATTTTGAAGGACAAGGAATTTCACAATTATACAATCCTCAATTAACAATAGAAATCTCCCCCAACCCATTCTCCACCCAAACAACAATTACTTTTTCATCGGAACAAAAAAACACAATAATTAAAGTTATAAATGTTTTAGGAGAAACTATCCAACAACTAACAACCAGCAACAAACAACTAATATTAGATATGACCGGCTACGCCAAAGGAATTTATTTTGTAAGGATAGAGGATGGTTCGGCTGGCTCACCAACCGGACCAAGCAATGTGGTGAATAGGAAGATAATTGTTAATTGATAATGAATAATTAACATTTTATATGAACGTACAACAACAAATAGAAAAATATATTGCCAGTCAACCCGCAGCAAAAAGTAGTGATATGCAAGAGTTACACCGTATTACACTTAAAGTATCACCGCAATGTAAATTATGGTTTTTGGATGGTAAAAATAGTGAAGGCAAAACGGTTTCTAATCCTAATATAGGATATGGACAACAAACCATAAAATATGCTGATGGAACAAGCAGACCGTTTTATCAAATTGGTTTGAGCGCAAACACCACCGGCATCTCCATCTATATCCTCGGTATTGATGATAAAACATACTTAGCCAAAACGTATGGAAAAAAACTTGGCAAAGCAACCGTTACCGGATATTGCATTAAGTTTAAAACACTGAAAGATATAAACATAGAAACACTTGAAGCAGCAATACGGTTTGGGCTGGAGAGTAAGTAGATACGCTCCCTTCTTAATTCGTTCTGTTTATTCTTTCTAGTTCTGGAAACTCTGATTTTTAACAATCATCACACTTCCTTGCCAATCTGAAACGGTAACCAAACTTTCGGGAATTGTATTTTTAAACTCATTAACTGCTTTATTTATGCCGCTCCAACTATGATTGTAATCGTGTATAATAATTACCCCACCAGCCGAAAGTTTCGGATAAAAATACTGTAACGCCGCTATGGTTGGGTTATATAAATCGGCATCTAAATGCACGAGCGCAAACTTTTGCTCTTTCACTTCTTTTGTTGTTTCGGGGAAATATCCTTTATAAAAAAAGATGTTTTCACTTCCTGCAAATAGTTTTTTTACTTCTTCTAAATCTGCATCCGCAAAATTATCGGGGCTGTATTTATCATCTTTACTAAGTTCCGCTTTTAAATCCACAGAAGAAAACCCATCAAACGTATCAAACAAATGTAAGCTTCTTGTTGCATCCATTTCGTGAATTATGTTGGCGGTTTCTCCTTTATAAACACCAAGCTCGGCAAAAGCACCTGCTACATTTTCGGTTTTTAAACGTTCAATCTGAAACCAAAAATTATAAAACCGAACCTTATCACGGTACGTTCGTTCCAGCTTTTTAAGAGCATCACTCACCTCCCCATTCTTCACTGCCTGTTCCCATTTATAAGGTTTACTTATTTTAAACGACCACTTTGTTTCCATAATCTTAAACCCTAAAAAGAAAGCGATAAGTACCAAAATAATACTTGCCGTTTGAAACATATCAATTGCTATAAACATAAAAGTTTTTTTTGTAAAGGTGGGAAAAAAACTATTAGCAAATTAAATTACCTTTGTCGCTCAACTAAAAGAATAAAAATGTCAGACACAAAAAACCTTGGCTTCGGAACCAAAGCCATTCACGCAGGGCAAGAACCCGACCCATCTACAGGAGCCATAATGACTCCCATTTACCAAACCTCCACCTACACGCAGGCATCGCCCGGAAGCCACAAAGGATACGCTTATGCGAGAGGCAAAAACCCAACACGTACAGCATTGGAAAAGTGCTTGGCAGAGTTGGAAGGTGCAAAACATTGTTTGTGTTTCAGCAGTGGAATGGGCGCAACTGATGCTGTTGCTAAACTACTTCGCCCAGGCGATGAAGTAATTACTGGCGATGATTTATATGGAGGAACCTATCGAATGTTTACCAAAGTATTCGCCAATTTCGGCATCAAATTTCATTTCATTGATATGAAAGATGTCAATAATATTAAAAAACACATCAATAAAAACACAAAAATGATTTGGTTGGAAACTCCCACCAACCCTACAATGCAGATTATAGATATTGAAGCGTGTGCCAAACTTTGTAAAGAAAATAATTTAATTTGTGCTGTTGACAATACCTTTGCTTCGCCCTACTTACAAACCCCTTTGGCATTAGGTGCTGATATTGTAATGCACTCGGTTACTAAGTATTTAGGCGGACACAGTGATGTTATAATGGGCGCGCTTTGTACTTCTGATGAAAAACTTTATACTGATTTGGCTTTTATACATAACAGTTGCGGTGCCGTACCAGGTCCGATGGATAGCTTTTTGGTATTGCGAGGCATTAAAACATTGCACATACGTATGGAGCGTCATTGCTTTAATGGGCGCAAAGTTGCAGAGTATTTAAAAACACACCCTAAGATTGATAAAATTTATTGGCCCGGTTTCACTGACCATCCCAACCACGAAATTGCTAAAAAACAAATGCGTGATTTCGGTGGAATGATTTCTTTTTCTTTAAAAGGAAATAAACAAGAAGAAGCATTTAAAATAGCTTCAAGTATGAA
>CAILDT010000584.1 GCA_903833025.1 uncultured Bacteroidota bacterium
CCAACACCAGAACCACTAATATATCTATTGTTTAAATCTTGCGGTTGATTGCATATTGCGGCTAAAGAAAAAATACGATGATTACCACCGCCTCCCATTTTTTTATATAAAAATCCACTTTTACCTACATAAAAATTTCCATATGGCATTATTTATATTAGTGCAATATAAATAATTTAGAGTTGGAATTTAACAAGATTATAAAAAAGGTAAATATCGTATAGTATCATTATCATATATCGTTATCTTAAATGCCTCATTGTATCCTTCCACATATACGGTATCTCCATTATATACTTTATCGCACCCATATTCATTCGTGCAACTGCGTCCATTACGGCTCACCGGCAATTTAATACTATTGTTTTGGTCACTCATCGTATAATATTGCCATTTGTCGCGATTCACAAAAAGTGGGCGACCCATTAATGGTAGAATTTTCGCATTGTTACCATTTAATGGTGTCATTATACCCACTTGCCGATAACTTGTATCCACCGCACCAACATTTGTGCTTACATTGATAGGAACGCGACCGGGAGGAGTTAATGATAGCTCAGGCATTAGATATCTTTCATCTCGTAATGGCGGTACATATGGATTCATCAAAACATCGCCTGGAAGATTCGTATATGCATAATTCGGACGGGTAAAAAACCCGAATCCACCGAAAGCAGGATTAGATTCTCTTTCTCTTTCTTGTTCAGGGTGTTTAATAATAATTTTGGTAGATTGGTTGGTATTCTGCGTTTTATAAAAACTAACATATCCTAGATAACATATAATAACAAGGATTACAACGATTAATCCAAATGTTAAATTTTCTATACATATTATTCCAGGAGGACACTTTTTTTGTATTTTCATTTTAATTTGGGATTTGTATATATTATTTGTTGATAATAATATAAACTAGAAACTAGACATTTGAACTTTTTTAGACTTTCTGAATTAACGAATTTCCAGGGGCTTTATCTCCGCCGGTGAATTGTTTGGCTAAATCGGCCAAACCACCCAGATTCTTAATATCAAGTCCTTGCAACATATGTTGCGCTTGTTCTACAATGGGTGTCATACTCTTCATTGCTTCTGCTAGTTCTAGCTGTTGTTTCATTAATTTATGGGTATCGTCCGTTAGACCTTTAATACCGTCAGAACCAAGTATTTGACTTAGATTACCATAGGCGTCTTCAATCGTAGAAGCGTAATCAATTCTGTTACGGGCTTTCTTGTTTGTCATACCATCGGTTTGTGGCTCACCTGATGGCTCGCCGGATGTTGCAGTACCAGTACCAGTCATTGTAGTATCCGGCGTTGCAGCATCCGTCGCTGCAGCATCAGGGGGTGGAATTAATTTTTTTTTAGGGTCCTCGGACTCCTCAGGAACATCAGGAACAACCGGAACATCAGGAACAACCGGTGCATCACCTTCAAAACCTTCCTTCACCCTTTTTCCAATCATTAAAAGACTTGTTAAAACCAATGGGACCAAAAGAACCATCACTTTATTTGGTTCAACTAGATAAGTTAAACTACCGAACACTAAGAATAATATTATTGCCATATAATTTCCTAAAATAGCATATCCTATAAAATTTGTTATTGCGAAAAACATAACAACGTATAGAACAATTTTATTGTCTAGCATTTTTTGAATCGTTTTGGGATATTTCATCTGGTTCGTATTATATATAATACATGTAAAAAAAATTGATTAGAAAGTAAATAAATAGTAAAAAGATC
>CAILDT010000585.1 GCA_903833025.1 uncultured Bacteroidota bacterium
GTGTTAATGTAATGGAAAGAGATTTAGGAACGCTTTCGGGTTCGGTATCGCAGCTGGTAGATGTTTCGAATATGCAAGCAGGACTTTATTTGGTGAGGGTGTATGTCGGAAGTAATATAATGAGTAAAACTTTTATGAAAGACTAATAAAATGGTACAAACAAGAAGAATACAAGTTTATGTTTTATTGTTGATTGGAATATCAATTACTTTAATCAGCAGTTGTAAAAAGAAAGAAGAAGCAACACCAGCTAATGAAACAGGCACTGTTACTGATGTATGCGGCAATACTTACAACACGGTAAAAATAGGTAATCAATGGTGGATGGCGGAGGATTTAAGAACTACAAAATACAGAGATAGCAGTTTTATTAGTTTAGTTTCTCCTTCAATGGCTGATTCTATTTGGAAAAATGATACCATTGGCGCATACTGCAACATCTTAAACAATCAAAGTTTAGCTATAGGTAGATGTTATAACTGGTACGCCATAAGCGATTCGCGCGGCATTGCCCCAATAGGTTGGCATATACCAAGCGATGATGAATGGAAAACATTAGAGAAAACATTAGGTATGAGTCCTTCGGATGCTGATGGTACAAGCTGGAGAGGAACACACGAAGCAGAAAAAATGAAAGTAATAAGAGGTACTACCAATGCTTTTGCTGATTATGGAAACATTTGGACGACCAACGAAAGTGGTTTTAGTGCACTTGCACTTGGTTGCCGTATGTTTGATGGTACTTTTGGCGACCCAGGATTATCGGCTACAGAGTTTTGGTGGACATCTACAACTCAAGGAAATATGGTTTGGTATAGGTATTTAGATTATAAAAACGCAAATGTGTTTCGCTATTATGGTTTGAAGAGTTATGGATTTAGTGTTAGATGCGTTAAAGACTAAGTTAATTATGAGTTATAAGTTAGTGATGAGAAAATTTTGTTTAATATTATTTATGTGCTTGCCTTTTGTATTGTTCAGTCAAACTGCTGATACCGTTAAGCCAAATGTATTACCCAAAATAAAGGACACAACTAAAACGCATAAATTTGAAATTGGTTTTTCGTTTTCGCCTGAATATAGTTATAGAACGCTGAAAGCCAATGGAGACGAACAAAGTCAATTAGTAAAACAAAGCCGCGACACTATGGAAATAGCTAAGTTTGGATTTACTGGAGGTGTAAATGTTGCATATCGCATCAATAAAAACATTGTTGTTGAAACAGGAATTTTGTTTGCTGATAAAGGAGAGAAAACAAAAAAGATGAGTTTTTCGGAAACTGCACCTGGGCAATCGCCAATTTATATTACCTATAAATACAACGATTATTATTTGGATATTCCCATAAAAGCAAATTATTATATCCAAACAGGAAAATTGAAACTGTACGTAACAGCGGGTGTTTCGGCAAATATATTTCTTACTCAAAAAACAACCATACTGCAAGGGCATAGTAATAGTGATTATGAAAAAACAACCTTTAAAGTTAATCCGGGTTTCAATAGATTTAATTTAGCGGTGCTTGCAGGTGCTGGGTTAAATTTAAAGATGACCGAAAAAATGAACTTGAAAGTAGAACCTGTTTATACACGTTGCATCACTTCTATAATTAATGCTCCTGTTAAAGCTTATTTTTATTCCGCAGGAGTAAATATTGGTATTTATTATAAATTATAAATGAAAAAAGTAATTACAATCATCGCAGTTATTATCAATTGTCAATTATCAATTGTCAATTGTAAC
>CAILDT010000586.1 GCA_903833025.1 uncultured Bacteroidota bacterium
AGCAATTATTGCTCTTGCTTTTATGTTTTTAGGATTGGGTTTGGTGGTAGAGGTTGTTTTGCTTGCGGTAGTTTTACCAGCGGGATTTGTTTTTGGTTTCGCTTGCGCAAACACAACATCCGTTATTGTTGCAAATAAGATAAAGGTAATAAAAATGATTTTTTTAAAGGAGTATATTTTATTCATCAACGTATTGTTTTCTATTCCAGGTCAAAATTACATTTTTATAGCATAGGAGAGAAAGGTTTTTGTAAAAATATTTCTAATTGTTGTTTTAATTGTTAGTCGAAAAAGTTAATTTCTTCATTTGCCATTGTATCACGCCACTTTTTGGAGACATTCAATAGTTTTAAAATCTAACAGTAATATAATTGTTTCTTAAAGGTAAATTTTATTGTTTGGTAGCGTGATAATTAAAAGCCATATAACACTATATGACAAATGGGGGATTAGAAATACGATTCTAAAAAGTTTGGTTGTTGTTTTTGATTGGCAGGGGAGTGTAGCGATTTTTAAAAATGTGGATCGCCAGATTTCACGAGCTGTTTTTAAGGTAACTAAAATAAAGTTGCCTACCATCTTCTCTTTCATACAATCTGGATGAAACATCCCCGAGTGTAGACCTTTAAAAAAGAAGATTAGTGCCAAATTGTAAAGCAGCTAGTTTCCATCAGTTTTATGTGGTTAGATTATTGAATTGCTGTTGTGTTCCTATTTCATTTATGCGTTCCATCAACCCTGTTCCATCTCTTTTTTCTGCCAGACTAAAATAATGAAAGCCCGAAACAACGTGTAAAAGTGCATAAACCATTGAAGAAAAAAAAGTACTGACAACAAAAACAATTAAATAAAAAATAGAGTTTTCGTAGTTACCATCCGAAGTCATTGTAAATGTTTTAATGAGTGTAAATACTATCATCGGGAGCGCAAACATAAGTGAAATAAACATAGTTATCAATGATGCACAAACACCAACAAGCCACGTCCACCAATAATTATTTTTCATTACTTCTCTTGTTCTGCCGAACGCAGTAAACGCAATTTCGTTTTCGGAAATCATTACCAGAAAGGAAGTAGAAAATTGCCATAAAAGATTAGGTCCAATAATTAAAAAACCAACTATTAAAGCAAAAAGTAAAATAACACCTGCCACTCTCGACCCATTAATAATTAAACTAACTACCACTACAATAGCAACTCCGAAAA
Source organism: uncultured Bacteroidota bacterium (assembly GCA_903833025.1). Classification (GTDB taxonomy): domain Bacteria; phylum Bacteroidota; class Bacteroidia; order 2-12-FULL-35-15; family 2-12-FULL-35-15; genus 2-12-FULL-35-15. The sequence continues at coordinate 1,207 of CAILDT010000586.1, forward strand.
TAATGGTTAATATCAAGAAAAGAAAAAAGCCACCAATGATTTTACTAACGTGTTGTTTCATCTTTTTTGCAACATCTCCCACTCTAAAATTCCCTGTTCCCTTTTCGTGATACACCACCATAAAGCTGTAATTAGTGCACATTAAAGCCAATGCAGAAAGAAGCTGAAAGAACAAGGAAACAAAATATTCCCAACTATAAGTAGTCATATTGTAAAGTAATCCTGCTTTTACAAGTGCCACTTTATGTAATATCACCGATTCGTAATACGCACCCGAAAAGCTATATAACAGCATAAACGGACCAGCAAGAAGTAAAAAAGTAAGGAAGTATATTTTAAAATTCTGACGCACAAATTTTACTGACACATTAAATGTTTCACCAAAATCACGCGCTTGAAGAAAATTTATTTTGTCTTGATTTATCATATTATTTGCCTATTGTAAAACCACCTGCTTTATTATTTAATCTAATCGGATAAATAATAAAATACCAAATAATAAATGTAAGCGAACTACCAATGATTGTTAAGCTCAACCACATCGGCATTTGCGAATAGCGAGTAACAAAACTTTCGAAAAAGCCGGCAGTAATAAATATAGGAACAAGCCCAATCATAATTTTGACTCCTTGCTTTGCACCACGAACAAAGGAAATTCCACGCGAATAAGTTCCTGGAAATAAAATACTATTGCCCATAACTAAGCCCGCACTGCCTGCAATTATTATTGCTGATATTTCTAAAGTGCCGTGTATCCAAATAACTAAAACCGATTGAAGTAGCAGTCCTTTTGAGTAAAAGAAATATTGAAACGAGCCGAGCATAACACCATTCTGAAAAAGAAAATAGCCAGTGCCTAACGAAAAACATAAGCCCATTACAAAACAAACAAAGGAAACAAATATGTTGTTTACCGTTATCATTAAAAACATATCCACTTGGTTCATACTTTTGTAAATAGCCATTGGGTCACCTTTATCAATGTTATCTAGCGTTTTATTAACATACGAATC
>CAILDT010000587.1 GCA_903833025.1 uncultured Bacteroidota bacterium
ATAATAAAAATATTATTTTGTTCCAGCTCTTTGCGCAGGGTTTGATATATTTTCTCAAATTTTATTTGCTGTGCTATAACTGTTTTTTGAATGTTGTTAAGCAACCTAACAGGGTTTTCGCCCATTAGCTCTTCTGCCTTTTTCTGATGTTTGATGATGCGGGTGAGGGTGGCAACACGAACTCTAAAAAACTCATCGCGGTTATTAGAAAAGATGCCCAGAAATTTTAATCTTTCAATTAACGGCACTGTGGCATCTTGTGCTTCCTGCAATACGCGGTCGTTAAAGGACAACCAACTTAACTCACGATTAATTAAAATACTCTTCTGTTTCTTCATACTTCACAAAAAATAACGCCACGAAAGTACTTAAATTATTTTTTGCTTTTGGCTTTTGAAACAGATGGTTTAGTTGTTTTTTTAACAGCAGGTTTTGTAGCTTCCTTCGTGGCTTTTTTCGGTGCCGTTTTCTTTTGTGCCGCTTTTTTTGCTGGTGCTGCTTTCTTTTCTTCCTTGTGTTTTACTGATTTATAAAACTTTTTTGCAAGTATTTTGGAAGCACCATAAATTATGTCGCTTACTTTTTTGGTTGCTTCAGGGTTTACGCTGATTAATAAATCCTCGATGTGTTTTACCAAAGCCACTTCAAGGTCTTTGCGTTGTTGTTTTTTGTTCATAGTATTATAATTTAAGTTTTAAAAGTGGGAAATTATTTAATACAAAGGTATTCAATTTGAAATGGTAATATAAATTTAACACTATGATTTTTGTCAAAACGTAATTATCTTCCAATATCAGTGTAATGTATTTTCTCTTTTATTGTTTTAGAAAGTTATGTAAAATGGAAATATAGGTTAACGCAAAACTAATTTAATAGTAACACTGTCGAAACTATGGCAATGCGGCTGAGGTGTAATTTTCCGGCGTTGATTAATATAATTAAAGTAGTTAACTTTCATTTTTGATACACTCAAGATAACAATGTTTTTAAAGTTCCTTTCATTTAAAAAAATAAAATGTTATGAAAAAGCGCACCATTCTTTATTTAGCAGCTTTTGCTGCCTGTTCAGTAGTATTCAGTAGTTATTATACAGGAGTAGCCACCACTTTTGGGTTGGACTGCACAGGAGCTGAAACAGCTTTAAACAACCCGATGGGGTGCGATATAAATGGTGCCTGCCATACACATACGTTGCATCAAACTTGGATAAATGTTGATTTGGAATTAGATTCTGCAGGAGTGCCAACCACGCATTACACAGGTGGAATGACCTATTCGGTAAAGCTAATAGGTACTAACACCACTAACGATTCGTTACCTATATTTGGTTTTCAAGTAACATCTATATTTGGCGATACCGCTGCTCCAATACCTACTAATGCAGGAACTTGGACTACTCCTTTTCCATTTGGCACACATTATTCTCCTCCACAAACCAACAATTTTAATCTTGGATTGATGGAGCAAAACCCTGCACACTCAGTAACCACAGGAACAGGTAGATTAGGTTCTACTTATGTTGTAGCTATTAATTGGACTGCGCCAGTTACAGGTTCAGGCGATGTTTCGTTTTGGGGTGTTGTAAATGCTGTAAATAATGATGTGGCTACTACCGGAGATAATTTTAACTTTAATCACCTTGTGATAAGGAAATGGCAGCAACCATTGGGTGTTTCCGCTTATCAGCCTTTAGCGAGATATAAACTTTCGGTATTCCCGAATCCTGCTACCGAGTATATTAATATTAATTATTTGCTGGAAAAACCTAGTATGGTTTCATTAAAAATTGTTGATTTAATGGGCAAAGAAGTAATGGTAATTTCGAAAGGAACTGCTAATGCAGGTATACAATTTAATGCTGTAAATGTTGCTTGGTTAAGTAGAGGAATTTATTATGTAATGCTAAACGCTGAAGAAAAACAATATTCAGAAAAGTTAGTGATACAATAATCTTTAGCCACTATTTTATTTTATATCTCCAGCTATTATGCTTGGTTGCTTATGTTTTCTTCGGAAAATTAAATGCCACCAATTCGCCATTTCTGGTAACAAATTCTTCCCAACCGTCGCAATCAGTTGTTATTACTACTATACCGCAAGTAGGTATATCTTCAATATTATTTTTTATTAAGCTATTTGCACAATCAGTAATTATAGGATTATGTCCGAAGAGAAACAAAGTATTGATTTTACTATCGGTTTGAGAGATAATTTCTAAATACTGTTCGGCATTTGAATGATAAAGCGTTGGTTGAATTTCAATCCGAGCTGGGTTATAATTTAAGTTACGTGCAAATATTAATGCTGTAGAAATGGCTCGTACCGCAGGGCTCGTAATAATTAAATCGGGAATAATTTTAGTTAATTTCATCGCTCCACTCATTTTATGAGCATCGGCATATCCTCTTGTGTTTAGCGGGCGGTCAATATCGGCAAGGGTTGCAATAGCCCAATCGGATTTGGCGTGACGAATAAGGTAAAGGGTTTTCATCTTTTAAATTCTCTGTAAAAGTAACTATTAATTTAAACAACCCAAAAAAGCCCCTCGATTTCTCGAAGGGCTTTTTTAATCATTAACCATTAATTGTTACACAATCACCACAATAATAGGCGTACTATTTAGTCCCGCTTCGCCTGTTGGGCTGATGTAAAAATAGATAATCCACATTTGCATACCTATTTCCAATCAAAAAAAAACATTACAGCATTAACAGTGCTTTTAAAAGCAAAATAATTAATAAATACGGAAATTCCGTATTGCCTAAAACGCAATAAATGAATCCTCACACGCTAATTTTATTTAAATATTCATCTAAAAAGAAAATTATCTACACTGAAAAAACTATTTGTTTGCAAACAAACAT
>CAILDT010000588.1 GCA_903833025.1 uncultured Bacteroidota bacterium
ACGCACGGACAGACCCTAAATCGCTCATACTTATGCTATACCTCTTTTTATACAAATTTGTCTGTCCACTGGACTAACCAAGTAACCATTTTATTTAAGTGCAATACATCAAGCCCTTACTCAACAACTTGGTTCAACACCCAAAGCAAGACAGAGAGACATAGACAAAGAAATGAAAGACACAAAATGGAGATGGATGAGACTAGAAGAATTGAGACAGAAGAGAAGTTAATACTGCTGGCATATATGTTCTCCACAGTACCCATAAACTCGCACGTTTTACTTCGTGGTCGTCTCTGCCTGCTTTTGTAGCATATTGTTTTTGTAACTTAGATGCAAAGTCCAAACTCTGATTCAAGTAGGTATCATTAAACATACTCATAATGATATATGATTCATCAGAGTTAGGGTCGAAACCATCGTATTTCTTCACATAATCATCTTCTAATAAAATCGAAGCATTCTCCCGCTTTGCAACATCCAGCTTTCCTTTTTCATTTTTAATACCCATCACGTAAGTTTCTGCACCGTGCACTTGGTCTCTGCAAATATCTTTTTTCGATTTTTTATCGTGTACACAAGCCGAATTGCAATGCACACAAATAAACAAATCAGCTTTAGCTCTGTTGGCAATCATTGCTCTTTCTTGTAATTCAACAAATATATCCGTTTTACGAGTGTACACCACCCGCACATCTTTCATATTATCTTCAATATATTTACCCAATTTTAAAGCTACTGCAAGTGCTATATCCTTTTCTTTATAGGTGCTTCCGTGGCATCCTGGGTCTTTGCCTCCGTGTCCGGCATCTATCACAACAGTTTTTATTGCAAATGTTGGCTTGAATTTTGGAGTGAACGAACTCGCTAGGAAGATGGTGATGGAAATAAGGAAGAAATAAATTGTTTTGGTTAGCATATATCTTTAATTCTTGAATTCATTTTTAGCACTTACCCCTGTTGAGCTTAAAAACCTTGCCAGGGGTAAGTTTATTATTATTTAACAACATTCAATTGTTTGCAAACTCTGGTTTCAACAATTAATCGTTTGTATATTTTGTATAGTTTTGAGCCATTCAAACTTTATGACATCACAAAATTAGTTTTAAAAATTGCGGTTAGCTTCAGTTAAATTTTTATTTATCCAATTAGGTTTGTTAATAACTATAACAAGCTTTGCTCAAACTGTACCCGCTACTTCTGTTAAAGATTCCACAAAAGCTACTATTGATACCTCTGCAACTGACGATGAATCTTCGTTTAAATCGAAAGTTGATTATTACGGAAAGGATTCAATGTTGGTTGATATGGTCAATCAAAAGGCATATTTATATAACAATGCACACGTTTTTTATGAAGATATTAAACTAAATGCAGGTTATATAGAAATTGATTTCGGGAAAAACATTGTGTATGCAACCTCTATTAAGGATAGTGCAGGGCACGATAGCCAACGACCTGTGTTCGAACAAGGACCAGAAAAGTTTACGGCAGGTAAAATGACGTACAACTTTAAAACCAAGAAAGGAAAGATAAACGATGTAATTACCCAGCAAAACGATGGCTACATACACGGCAACGATATTAAGAAGGATACAAACAATATGTATTACGTGGCGCACGGAAAATATACTACCTGCGATTTAGACCATCCGCACTACTATATAGGTGCGAAAAAGATTAAAGTTATTCCTGATGATAAAATTATTACTGGTCCGGCTTGCTTGTATATTGCTGACATACCAACGCCACTTATTTTACCGTTTGGTTATTTCCCTAATAGAAAAGGAAGAAGAAGTGGGATATTAATTCCATCGTATGGAGAATCAGCTAACCTTGGTTTCTTTTTGAAGAACGGAGGTTTTTATTTCGGTGGAAGCGAAAAAGCAGATTTAGCTTTAACAGGTGATATATATGGAAACGGCAGTTACGGAGCTACCGCAGCAAGTAATTATGCCGACCGTTATCATTACAGTGGTAATGCACGAATTAGTTTTTCACAAATATCGCAAGGCGATAAAGTATTGCCAACAACTAAAACTGAAAATACCTTTTTAATAAACTGGACACATACACAAGACCCTCGTTCGCACCCTACCAGTAGATTTTCGGCTTCTGTAAATGCAGGTAGCAGTTCGTATAATAAATACAATGGTGCGCCCACTGGTTCGTATTTGCAGAACACAATGAACTCTAACATTGCTTATTCTAAAACATTTACTGGCACACCGTTTAACTTTTCTGCTAATCTTCGACACTCGCAAAACACCCAAACAAAGACGGTTACTGCCAGTTTGCCGGAGTTAGCTTTATCTATGAATCGTATTTATCCTTTCAAAAGTAAAGATGCTGTGGGTAATAAATGGTACGATAAAATAGGTATGTCGGCAACGGTTAATGCGCGAAATGATATTAGTGCGTACGATTCTACTTTGTTTACCAACCGTACTGTTCAGCAGATGAAAAACGGTATTCACATTGCGGTGCCTATCAGCACTTCGTTTAATTTATTAAAAGTATTTACCGTTACGCCAAGCGTTAATATGGGTAGCAGTATTTATTTTCAAACTGTACATCAGCATTATGATGAAAACGTAAATCACGTGTTTGAAGATACCGTAAGAGGTGTGAAAATGGCAAACGACATAAGTGTTTCCACTGCATTAGCAACACATTTATACGGCGATTACTTTTTCCACGCAAAGCATTTAAAACAAATCCGCCACGTGGCAACGCCTACCATCACTGCTTCGTATCGCCCTGATTTTAGCCAAAGTCAGTTTGGATATTACAAGAATATAGATGGTGATACCAATAGAGTAAAACCTCATACACAATATTCCATTTTCAATAATGGTATCTATGGTTCGCCCGCCAGTGGCAGGTCGGGGTTGATTGCTTTTAATTTAACTAATACGTTGGAAGCGAAAACAAAACACCAATCCGATTCGGGTGCGGTGTTTAAAAAGGTAAATATCTTTGATAATTTGGGAGTTAACTTTGCATACAATGCGTCTGTGGTTACCAATAACTGGTCGAATATTGTGTTTAATGGCAGAACAAAACTATTTAAAAAGGTGGATATAAGTGCCTCCACCACTCTTGACCCTTACATAATGAACCACCTCGGTGGCGACAGTACTGCTTACATTTCGCATTATGAAAACAAGCTGGGGCGGCTTACTACTTCCAGCGTTTCCTTGAGCACGAGCTTACATTCGGATAAATCGAAATACAATACAACCAATAAACCAGCACAACCAACGGGTGTAGTACCTGCTGCCCCAAAGGTGTCGGCAGAAACAAAGGATGAACTTGATTATATAAATGCTCACCGCGATGCGTATGTTGATTTTAATATCCCTTGGAATTTGAATATTTATTACAACCTCATATACAACAATGCAGGATTAGCGGCTTCTAAAAGCATTACTCAATCGGCTACTTTCAATGGTGATATATCAGTTACCAAAAAATGGAAAGTGAGTTTAACATCAGGATATGATTTCACTAATAAAAAACTAACGCTTACTTCCATCAACATTTACAGGGATTTGCATTGCTGGGAGATGCACTTTAATTGGGTGCCGTTTGGTTTCCGTCAAAGCTTTTCGGTAGATATTAATGTTAAATCAGCAGTGCTCAAAGATTTGAAACTGCATAAGAGCAAGGATTGGTACGATTATTAATGGCTACTGAAATTTATTACATTTGCACCCAATATAATAATCTATAAATAAAATGAAAAAGATAATCACATCCAAAAAGGCACCTGCGCCAATTGGTCCGTATAGCCACGGAGTACTGGCAGGTAATATGCTGTTTGTAAGCGGACAAGTTGGCAAACACCCAATAACAGGCGAACTGATGCTTGCCGATATTAAAACAGAAACACATCAGGTGATGAAAAACATACAAGGCATACTTGCCGAAGCAGGGATGAACTTTAAAAACGTAGTAAAAACAACCATCTTCCTTATCGATTTTAATGATTTTGCTGCCGTAAACGAAGTGTATAGTTCTTATTTCACTGGCGATTATCCTGCTCGCGAAACAGTTCAGGTTTCTAAACTTCCGCTTGGTGTTAATGTGGAGATAAGCGTTACTGCAATAGGGTAGGGGGTTATTACTTCTTTTTATACTGATAAAAAATACCTTTATCAAAAGTTGTCCACACACACGCTTTGAGGTTACAATACTTCAACCCGCCGTTTGCCCACGTATTGCAGGTGTTAAACAAGCCATACGTTCCGGTTGCTTCATAAAAGGCATCTCTGTTTCCATAGCTTTTGCCTTTTATTAGCATTACGTTTCCATCTTTATCTTTTTCGAAACTCTGATTTACATAAACAATCATTTTTTGATATTGCTCCTTGCTTATTTTTATTTTTATGCAATCATCATCTTCCTTCATCTTTCTATAAAAAGAAGAATGAATAGCTGTTTTATCTAGGTAAAACATAGCTTTGAAAGCGGTGCTAAACTTTAAATCAGCCCAAGTAGGAGTTTCCAAATAAAACCCTTTATCGCCCCAGCCAAACGAAACATATTGCGCCAATGTATCGTTTGCTGCTGTGTTTTCGAACTTCATTTGGTGGCTCCAGTTGTATGTATTATTTTTTATTGGCAGCACAATATCGGTGTGTACGCCATTGGTAAGTATGTAAATAGCTACATCATTAGTAGTATTATTAATAGCACTATTAACGGAAACGTGCGATAAAATTAATGCAAAGGAGAAATAAATAAAAATAAAATCGATTATATTGAGTATGCTATAAAATAAGGATAGCAGTAGGTTTAGTAGTTTTTTCTTTACCATAAAAAGATTGCAAAGGTAATTGGTTTGAGTTAAATAATA
>CAILDT010000589.1 GCA_903833025.1 uncultured Bacteroidota bacterium
TACATTTCTTATTTCTTTTGATTCATTAAAACATAAACGAATGACATCAGCGGTTAGTATTGGCGTTATTGGTCCGTTGGCTGGTGGTGCTGATATGCAAAAGTCGATTCACAGGTGGTTGAATAACATTGCTCCTTTGGGCTGGCAGAATCAAATTAAAAATGATGTGGTGGTAAATTACCAAGTATGTGCTGAGGAATTACTTGTTTCATTGCATCATATGTTTTCAGTAAACACCGAAACCAATATAAGATTAGGAACGCTTAGTGATAAGGCAGGCGTTGGATTTACAGCTATGCTTGGGTATTTCGATTCTCCTTTTCGCGCCGTAAATAATAAAATTAAAAAGTTTCAATTGTATTTTTACGACCAGCCGATGATGAGTTTTATTGGGTATGATGCAACGTTGCAAGGTGGTTTATTTGATAAAAACAGTCCTTATACAATTGCTGACGACCAGATAAGTCGCGTTACTTTTCAAAATGATTTTGGTGTAGTAATCAGAATAAAAAAAATTTATCTCGAATATTCTCACGCTTTTTTAAGCAAAGAATTTGAAACAGGAACTACTCATAGTTGGGGAGGAATAAGAATAGGTTGTGCGTTTTAAGTGTCCGATGACGGATGTCGGACGACCGACATAGTGCGTCTCATCCGACATCCGTCATCATAAAAACATTTCAGCAACCACCAATTCTTTACTTCCTGCCGTATATTTATAAAATCCAGAACCTGATTTTGCGCCTAAATGCCCTGCCATTACCATATTTACTAATAACGCACAAGGTGCGTATTTTGGATTTCCATATCCGTCTTGCAATACTTTTAAAATAGAAAGACAAACATCCAAGCCAATAAAATCAGCTAATTGAAGCGGTCCCATTGGGTGAGCCATACCCAGTTTCATTACTGTATCTATTTCTTCAACACCTGCTGTGCCTTCGTGAAGCGTAATGATGGCTTCGTTTATCATCGGCATCAATATTTTATTTGCTACAAACCCGGGATAATCATTTACCTCCACAGGTATTTTATTTAGCTTTTTAGAAGTTTCCATTATCAAATTTGTAACTTCGTCAGAAGTGGAATATCCCCGAATAACCTCCACCAGCTTCATTACCGGCACAGGGTTCATAAAGTGCATTCCTATAACTTTATCGGCACGCTTAGTTACTGCGCCTATTTTTGTTATCGAAATAGAAGAAGTATTGCTTGCCAAAATGGTATGTGGTGGACAAATTTTTTCCAGCTCTCTGAAAATATTTAATTTGATTTCTACGTTTTCAGTAGCTGCTTCCACCACCAAATCAGCATTTTTTACTCCATCAGCCATTACTGTAAACGTGGTAATGTTTTTTAAAGTAGCCGCTTTATCGGCTTCCGTTATGGTTCCTTTTGCAACTATTCTATCTAAATTTTTACCAATTGTTGCAATGGCTTTTTCCAACGCAGGTTGAGAAATATCTATCAACGCTAAATTATACCCTTGTTGTGCAAATGTGTGAGCAATTCCGTTGCCCATTGTTCCCGAACCTATTACTGCTATGTTTTTCATTTTTAAAATTATTTAATTGCTTTATTTTATATGGTTTTATTTTTTTTATTCTTCTCATTGTCAAAGACTTCAATTTAGATGAAAAAACGACGAATACTTTTCCAAATTTGTCTTTGCAAATTGGCAAAACTCAAGTACGTTTTTCAAAAACTACGGATAGTTTTACCAAAACACTGGACAGTTTTACCAAAACGCTGGTACGTTTTACCCAAAACTACTTGGAGTTTTCTCAAAACTACAGATATTTTTTCCAAAACTATGGATAGTTTCCCCAAAACTATAGATACTTTTTCCAATTCGATAGAACAAATTCTCAAAACTATACTGCGTTTTGAGGCATTTTTAAGGTGGAAAATAATTTTCTCAACCGAAAAATCCCTTTTTACTCTATTAATTGTCGTTTGCACAAACTAAACCAAAGAACTATTTCCCCCGCCCTTGCATCACAATGAGACAAGTATAAATCAAAATCTTTAAATCAACACCAAACGACATATTTTCGATGTAGATAATATCGTATTTCAACCTCGCAATCATTTCCTCCACATTTTCGGCATAGCCGTATTTCACTTGTCCCCACGAGGTAATACCGGGTCTCACTTTATGTAAATGTTTATAATGAGGAGCCGTTTTTACTATCTGGTCAATAAAAAACTGACGTTCTGGGCGAGGACCCACAATGCTCATATCTCCAATTAAAACATTGTAAAACTGCGGAAACTCATCCAAACGAACTTTTCTTAAAAACAAACCAAGCGGTGTAATTCTTGGGTCGTGTTTGCTCGACAGTGCAGGTCCTGCCTTTTCGGCATCAGCATACATCGACCTGAATTTATGAATATAAAAAGGTTTTCCGTGCCAACCAATTCGTTCGTGGCTATAAAATATCGTACCTTTCGAAGTTATTTTTACCGCTATCGCGAGGATAATATATACCCAACTAAACACTATTAACACAAAAAGCGAAACCACTACATCAAATAATCTTTTTACTGATTGTTCCCACATCGGCATTATTTCGCGCGAAA
>CAILDT010000590.1 GCA_903833025.1 uncultured Bacteroidota bacterium
AATATAAAATGAACAAACTAAAAGATGAAATATATCTTTTTCTTTCATACAATAATCTGTTGAAAAATCAAATCCCCCATCAGCTGTAAATAAATGAACTTTGTTTAGTATTTCAGAAATAAAAAATTCTTGATTTTCTTTTTTATATATATCTCCAGTATCATCTTTTCCATAACATATATGAATAATATCAGAATATTTTTTTAAAAAATGTTGTGCTTTTTTCCATCCTGGTATATAATGTTTATCTGATTTTAATGTTATTGCATCTATTTTTTTTATCTTTTTTTTATATTTCTCTGCAATTTCAATAAATGCTTGAATGAATCCACCAGGCCCCTCAGCAATATGAGCAGAACGTAAATGAAATATTTCTTTTGGTAATTCCTCAAAAAATTTTATACTATATAAAATTTCAACCATTTTAAAATAACTGCGACTTAACGGTTTTAATAGCGATACATTTGAATGGGGAAATTTCTCCTCTTGTGTGTACACCATTTCATATGGATTGGCTAACTTTTTTGCAAGCTCCCATTTATGTTCTTCTTCAAATATATTAATTTCTTCTTTTTTTAAAAGTAATTCTTTAGGAATAGTATCTTGAAATTCTTCAAATAAAATTGTGTGATCTTCTTTATCATATGGTATTGTCTTAAAAAAAAGTATTTGCTGCCATGGTGGCTTTACAAGTATTTCTTCCATATATATATATATTTTTAATGTTTTAGACCTAATCCTCATTTTCATCAATAATGCCAAAATCTATATCATCTTCAATAATCCTTGTTGTTTCTTCACCAAGGGTTACATTAATTCTTAGATTTGTTATTGCGCATTTGTCCTCATTCGATCCATATAATTCATTTTCAAGTTGTTCTTCATTTATTGGTTCTTCATCTTCTTCATCTTCTTCTAGTGCAGGTAATCCTTGCTGTAATCTCATTAATGCCACTTCATCAAGTAACAGTTCAGAGAATCCCGTTCCTCCCTTAATAGGCTGCCCTGTCATAATATTCGCACTTACTCCTGTAACTGGGTCAATTTCTCCAAAGAGTGCTGCTTTTAGTAATATCTTCTCAGTTTCTTCAAATGATGCCTTCGCTAATGGGCCAATATCTTGCTTGTTAATTCCATAACGATCAACAGACAACAGTTTACCCACACGTGTCATCCAATCACATAGTAATCCTAAGTGACGGAAATCTACACCACCCGCATCAGCAAATAGATTTGTAATCTCATTTAGTAAAATCGCTCGCGCCGCCTCTATTCCAAGATTTTCATATATATCATGAACATGTGATGATAATACTCCATTACCATTTACATATGGATGATTCATGACATCTAGGAAATTTGAACCATCTGTATCAAGAATATACTGTTCAATTTGCTCATATTTTCCATCACGAAGTTCATAGTAATTATTATCTTTTCTATAACTTACTGATTTAATACCCGCTATACCACGAATTACAATTGTTGTTAATATTTTATTTTGCATTTTCTTAAAATTGAGTATATCATCCTTTGAGCTATCCTTTTGATCAAGTGCTAAACGAATACGCATAATTAATTTTTCCGAATTGTAATCAGAATATATTAAATGAATATCCTCGCTAAAACATTTGTCTAAAGCAAAATACACATCATCCATACTTATACCTTTATTAAACATACCATCTCTGTCAAATTCCATACGTAGAAGCCATTTACTCCATTTATTTTCATTCCCATTTTCTTTCTCAGTTTCAAATATAGTATAGAAGTTAATTAGATCTTTGTCTTCTTCTAAAACAGTATTTTCATCAGAAGGGTCAAAGTAAATTGCTGTTTTCATTACAATATCCTTAAGAAGTGTAAGTTCTAAATCTTGAGCAACAGAGCGTGCTTTATCAATAGAATCACGATACTGCTTCTTAAGAGGGATAGTTAATGAAATAGCTTTTGGATTTTGTGTAACCTTGAGCAGTTCTTTGAGTCGTGGCACACCTCGCGTGACGTTAGACTTGGAAGCTACGCCTGCAAGATGGAACGTATCT
>CAILDT010000591.1 GCA_903833025.1 uncultured Bacteroidota bacterium
AGGAGGAGAAATAATTTTAAATGCAAATGGGTTAGAAAAATTCATTCTAAAATACTTTTGCAATGAAAATTTACTTCTGGAAACGAAACAAAAAAATAAAGAATATATTCAAAAAAATAAAGGTGCTACGGAAAATGTTTTGAATTATCTTTGGGATAATAAATTTATAAATTAAATACTTCTGGAAATTTATTTTTATTATTATCGATAATTTCTGCAAGTACAAAATCCTTTTCGTAATCAATGTCCATTGCTTCAATTGAAGATATTTCGTGCATCTGCGAGGATAATCCCAAGCGATTATAACCTGAATTCACAAATGAGGTTTTTGAAAAAATAAAATAGCTTGAATTTTCCTGAAACACCGGATTCAAATCTTGAGTGCGATTTAATGAACCTTTTTCATGATTTACAGGAGTTCCATCGGATTGAAATACACGTTGTTGAATTCTTGTAACTGAAAAAAGAGAATCATATACTGGTAAAGAGGAAACATACTTTTCTATTGCATTTGTAATAGTTTCATTTGTCAGCAACGGATTCGTAACGTGAGTTTGAAAGATATGTTCATTCTCACAAAACTGAATATCATATTTTACCAAATCATTACCTGAGATATGACCTCCAATTAAGTGAGGAGGGCGATTAATTGCGATTCCTTTTGAAAGTTGATTTGCGAACTCAAGAATCTCCTGACTATCAGAATCAATAAGTAATTTATCTATCCAAGGATGGTTATTTAATCTTTCAAGTATAATTGTATAAAGTGGAAACCCATTAAACAATCTGAAATTTTTATTAGGTATTCGTTCAGATAGTTTTTTTATAAAAACGATTGCTCTTATTTTTTGCATATATTTCTTTCTTGTTAATGAGATTAAAAGATTAATTAATTGTTCATTACGAAAATCTTTTCTGCGAATTTAATTATTTATTTCAACCTTTTTGTTTTTCTATGGGAGAACCATTAACATTTGACTCAGATAGAGTCGTGCAGTTATTTCAAAAAAAACGCAACCTACTTATGTAAGTTGCGTTTTTTAAATCGAGATGTTGTTACTTCTTTTATTCAATTATTGTAGCGTCAGGGTAACGTTCCTTCCACGCTTTGAATGCTTCCATTGAACGAACTGTTATTGTTGTTCTGCTGTCCACTTGAATTTTTATCTTCGGACGCAAGTCGATTTTTACTTTTTTTGCTCTCATTTTATATATCATTTTATTATTGTTTTAATTTATTTACAAGTATAACGCAATTTGTTAGCCAATCGTTACTGTGTTAACGAATTTTAACACCAATGTTATTAACAATTTGTTCATTTCATTTTTTCTTTTTTCTCCTTCTTCGGCTTACTATCCTCTGCTATAGGGTGTCTGAACACAAATTCTTTATCAAACACATCTAAAACTATATCAGCATTCTTTTGCACTTTTCCAGCCAATATTTGTTTTGAAAGTTCGTTCAAAACTCGTTTTTGCATTACTCTTTTTACCGGACGAGCACCAAATTGCGGGTCGAAACCAAGTTGCGCCAACCATTCTATTGCTTCGGGAGTGGCTGTAAGATGAATATCGTTTCCCTCCAACATTTTCTCTATTCCTTTAAATTGAAGTTCGACGATACGATGCACGTTATCTCGGGTAAGTGGCGTGAACATAATGGTTTCATCAATACGGTTAAGAAACTCAGGGCGAATAGTTTTCTTTAAAAGTTCAAATACTTCCACTTTTGTTTTTGCCATTATTTCATCGTGGTTTCTTTCGTTCATCTTCTCAAAATTTTCCTGAATAAGGTGCGAACCCATATTGGAAGTCATAATGATAATAGTGTTTTTGAAGTTAACTACACGTCCTTTATTATCTGTTAATCTGCCATCATCAAGCACTTGAAGCAAGATATTAAATACATCAGGATGCGCTTTTTCTATTTCATCAAGCAATACAACGCTATAAGGTTTTCTGCGAACTGCTTCGGTCAATTGTCCTCCTTCCTCATACCCAACATATCCTGGAGGCGCACCAACCAAGCGACTAACAGCGTGGCGTTCCTGATATTCACTCATATCAATTCTCGTCATACTGTTTTCGTTATTAAAGAGAAACTCTGCTAATGCCTTAGCCAGCTCAGTTTTACCAACACCTGTTGTTCCAAGAAAAATAAACGAACCTATCGGACGTTTAGAATCTTGAAGCCCAGCGCGGCTTCTGCGCACTGCATCACTTATTGCTTCTATTGCTTCTTCCTGCCCTACCACTCTTTTACCTAATTCATCTTCCAGATGCAATAATTTTTCTCTTTCACTTTGCAACATCCGCGATACAGGTATGCCCGTCCAGCTCGCTACTGCTTCTGCAATATCTTCGCTATCCACTTCTTCTTTTATCATTTGCGAACCGTTTGTTTGCATCTCCGCTAATTTGCTTTCAAATGATTTTAATTGCACTTCTGCTTCCTTAATTTTACCATAACGTATCTCTGCCACTTTGCCATAATCACCGTTGCGTTCGGCTTGCTCGGCTTCAAACTTAAAGTTCTCTACTTGTTCTTTTACCTTCTGAATTCCCTCCACCACTTCTTTTTCGCTTTGCCATTTAGCACGCAGATTAGTACGTTTATCTGATAGTTCAGCAATTTCTTTATTCAAATCTTCCAACTTCTTTTTATCATTCTCTCTTTTTATTGCTTCTCTTTCTATCTCCAACTGACGGGTTTTACGCTCCACTTCATCCAGTTCTATTGGCATTGAGTTAATCTGCATTCTTAACTTAGAAGCTGCCTCATCCATTAAGTCAATTGCTTTATCAGGCAGAAACCTATCGTTGATGTAGCGTTGCGACAACTCGACAGCGGAAATAATGGCTTCGTCTTTTATACGAACTTTATGATGTGTTTCATATTTTTCTTTTATTCCTCTTAATATGGAAATAGCATCTTCGGCACTTGGTTCATCCACCATTACCTTTTGAAAGCGGCGTTCAAGGGCTTTATCCTTTTCAAAATACTTTTGAAATTCGTTCAAGGTAGTTGCACCAATTGCTCTCAACTCTCCTCTTGCCAAAGCAGGTTTCAGAATATTAGCGGCATCCATTGCACCTTCTCCACCGCCAGCGCCAACGAGTGTATGTATCTCGTCAATAAATAAAATAATTTCGCCTTCGGCAGAAATCACTTCTTTAACTACTGCTTTCAATCGTTCTTCAAACTCCCCTTTAAACTTAGCACCAGCAATCAATGCGCCCATATCGAGCGAATAAATTTGTTTCGATTTTAAATTATCAGGCACATCACCATTTATGATACGATGCGCAAGCCCTTCTGCAATAGCTGTTTTACCAACGCCCGGCTCTCCAACTAATATGGGATTATTTTTTGTTCTGCGCGAAAGTATTTGCAACACCCTCCGTATCTCTTCATCCCTGCCTATTACAGGGTCGAGTTTACCCTTTTTTGCCTGCTCGTTCAGGTTAATTGCATATTTATTTAATGCGTTATAGGTTTCGTCGGCACTCTGACTTGTAACTTTTGCACCCTTGCGAAGCTCATTAATAGCAGCTTTCAAATCTTTTTCATTCACACCATTGTCTTTCAATAATTGAGAAATTGTATCTTTAACAGACAACAATGCAAGCAGCAAATGCTCTATCGAAACATACTCATCACCAAATTCTTTCAGATACATTGATGCTTTAGAAAGTGCCTGATTAGCAGTATTCGACAGAAATGGTTGTCCGCCGGAAACCTTTGGATAACCCTCTACAATTTTATCCAGCGCCTTTGTAAACATCGTCGTATTTACATTCAGTTTCTTTAAAATAAAGGGCGTAACGTTTTCATCTACTTCAAGAATACCTTTTAAGATATGCCCGTTTTCGATGGCTTGCTGCCCGTTGTTAGTTGCAATTTGCATTGCTTGTTGCACTGCTTCTTGCGATTTGATTGTGAAATTATTTAGGTTCATAGTTTTTATTTTTATTTGTCTGCAAAGGTCAAAAGATGTTCCAATTGAAAATATGATGGAAGTCAGGACAAAATGGCAGGCAATTCCTAATTCCTAATTCTTAATTATTTCCCCCGCTTCGCGAAATGAAATACTAAATGTAAAGTACTATGTGCGCCTCCGGCACTCGGTGTGTCGCACGCTCGTTTTTTTAGTTTATTTCCAATTTTCAAGCTCCCCACATTTTCAGCACGTCAATACCCCTGAGCGTCAAAATTATGAGTTATAAATTACGAGTCGCTTAATTTTAGAGCGTGGCAATAAATTCGTTTTTCGCTTTGTCGAACTCAGAAATAAGTTGTTGACGCTCCGTGATGAGTTGAGAGATGAATGTGGATTTTTTGTAGAAGAGTATAATTAGCATCCATTTGGTGCGGATTTGGTTAACGGTGGTTTGATACCAGTAGGCGAAAATCCCTGTTAATGGGAGGCTTATTGCATACGCGATTGTGAGTGTTTGGTTGTGTGTCAGTTTGTAGATTGTTATTATTTGTGCGGTGTAAAATATTATGAAGGTGAAGAAGCCACCTACCATTGAAATTGCGCCTTTGAATTCTTTTTCTTTGCTTATTTTTTTTGCGAGGATGCCAGGAATTTGGAATGGGAGGTAGTTGTTTACTAGTCCGTATAAAAAAATGGGTGCACCGAGTGTGATTATTAATAGGGCTTTGAGAGCGTTGGTGATGAATGATTTACTTTTTGTGTCGGGTGCGATGTCAAAATCTTGAAGTGAAAGTTGTGCGAGGTTTTTGAAATATTGGTTTATTCTGTTTCGTAATGTTTCGACTTTTTTGGGGTCGTGAATGAGGAAATAATTTACGGTGGCGATGATGTTTTTGGTGATAATGAATTGTTCGTCTTTTTGGTTTTCGGTTATTCCTCGTTGTTCGGAGAGATGAGATTTGTAGAGTGTTTCGATGTTTTGTACGAGTTCATCGGTTTGTTTGTCTTCGATGGCGATGATTAGGTTTTCGAGTTGTTTGGTGATTTCGGCTGTTAGCGATTGTGCTCCTTTGAAGGTGTCGGTTGTGTATTCGGCTTTATAATTGGCTACTGTGATGGGTTTGTGGATGTTGATGAATAGGTCGCGATTGAATTTGTGTGGGTCGGAATAATTGAGTCCGATGTTTACGATGTGTACTCCTAATTGGAAATTATTTTTTTCTTCGGCACCTAAAACGATGCGTGCTGCGCCTGTTTTGATGGGTCGGAGTTTTCGTTCAGTGATGGAGATGCCTTCGGGAAACATAAGTATTGCTCCTCCTTTTTCGAGATGTTGGAAACATTTTTCAAATGTTTCTTGGTTTTTTGACATCTGTGAAGGGTCGTCCTGCTTTCGATATACGGGTATGATGTTAAATTTGGGTAGTAGCCATTTGGCGAGTTTGGATTTGAAGAGTTGACCTTTTCCGAGAAAATACACTTCGCGATTTAGTATGGTTGCAATTACGATTGGGTCCATAAAAGTGCTGGGGTGATTGGCTAATACTAATAAAGGACCTTTGGCAGGAATGACTTCTTTGTTGCGAATGACGATGGAACGGAAAAATGTTCGCACAGTTATTTTCATTAATATTTTTAGGAAGGAGTATAGCATTGATTACTTTTTATTGATTATTGTCCGGCGGAACTCGGAACAGATGATGGATGTTGCTATGGCAGCGTTTAGGGATTCGGCCTCGCCAGTGTTTGTTTTTAATTGTGAGAAGGTAGGGATGCTTATTTTGTTCGTGATGAATGGAATTATATTTTCGGATATTCCTTTTGATTCGTTTCCTATTATAATGATAGCGTTTTTTGGTAGTTGTGTTTTATAAATATTTTCGCCTTGTAGTAGTGCGCCGAAAATTGGCAATTGATTATTGATGATTGTTGATTGGAAAAGGGATTCTAAATCTTGATAATGAATTTTTATGCGGGCGATGGAACCCATTGTGGATTGTACTACTTTGGGATTATAAATATCAGCAGTGGTGTTGCTGCAAATTATATTTTCGATTGCAAACCAATCGGCAATGCGGATGATGGTTCCTAAATTGCCAGGGTCTTGAATGTTATCTAACACTAAAGTTAGTTTGTTTTTTAGTGTTTCGATTTCCAAATTATAGTTGGGTATTTCGCAAACTGCAAGTACTTGGTTTGGGGTGTGAAGGGTGGAGATGCGCACTAATTCGTTTTCTTTGATTTCGAAACGCTCGATTGTATTATCTATTTTATTGTTTCGAAAAAATTCGGAGGTGGCGTAAACTTGTTTTACGTGGATGGAAGAAGTTAATAGTTCGCAAACTATTTTTGTTCCTTCGGCAATAAATAAGTTATGTTCTTCTCTGAACTTTTTTAGTTTGAGAGAGGTGATGAATTTTATTTGGTTTTTAGATAACACTTTTTGAATTATAAATTATGAGTTATGAATTATGAGTTCAAAGATAGGAAAGAAAAAGGAAGATGAGTTGATTAGTAAAACTACTACGGAATAAATGAGTAATTTTGAGGGCTGCAAGCGCAAACAACTTTAGTAGAACTGGTGACGATAAAAACATTTTATATAAAATATATTTTTCTTTTAGTAATTCCCTTTGTTTTTAGTGCTTGTAATCCTGCCCGCAAATTGAAAGCGGGAGAACATTTGCTTGCTAAAAATAAAATAATAGACAAGGATACGAAGTTGGACAAGAGTGATATGGTGAGTTATTTAAAGCAAAAGCCAAATAGAGAAATATTTAAAACATTTAGGTTTCACTTGTGGATTCATAATTTGGTGAATGAAGAAAAGGTGAAACGGAAGCGGGAAAAGTTTGATAAAAAATTGGAAGCGAAAAATGAAAGACGTGTTGCGAAGGGGAAAAAGCCAAAGAAAAGTGAACGGCAATTATTTGGTGAATGGGTGCTGGATATTAGTGAGCCGCCAGTGGTGTATGATACGATGTTGACGGAAAAATCGCGGAAGCAGCTAAAATCGTTTTTGAATAAGAAGGGGTATTTTGAGAGTACTGTTACAGATTCGGTTTTTTTATACGAGACGAAAAGAAGCGAAAGTTTTTTATAAAATAAAAGCATCTTCACCATATAAAATAAATGATTTGGATTATAAAATACCAGATGAACAATTAAAATATTATGTGTTTGCGGATTCGGCTAACACGTTAATAAATAAAGGGGATACTTATGATGAGGATGTTTTGGATAAAGAGCGGGACCGGATTACAACGGATTTGAATAATAATGGTTATTTTCTTTTCACAAAAGATTACATACATTTTGAGTGGGATTCGGTGGCAAATAAAAAAATAAATATTACATTAAAAATAAAAAATTATGCATCAAAGTATAGTGATGTTTCGGATTCGGTAGTTGAAAGTCCGCATCGAAGATTTTATATCAAAGATATTTTTATACGAACAGATTTTGTTTCAAAAAAAGCTGATTCGTTAACGATAGATACAATAAGAGTGGATGCTTATGGAAAGTATAGTTTGGAAAAGGATGAACCTTATTATGTGTTACACGCAAAAAAATTAAAATATAAAACGTGGGTTTTGTTGAATAGTGTTTTTGTGAGAAAGGGAGAATTGTACCAATTGAAAAATGTGGAAGATACTTATAAACGCTTGCAGGAGATAAAGGCGTTTAAGTCAATAAACATACATTTTATACCTGCGGATGCGGATAAATTAAATTGTTTTATACAATTAAGTCCTATTCTGAAACAGTCGTACTCAATAGAAGCGGAGGGAAAAAACACATCAGGTAATTTAGGTATTGGAGGAAGTGTGGTATACCAAAACAGAAATTTATTTAGAGGTGCTGAGTTGTTGGAGTTGAAATTAAAAGCAAGTGTGGAAGGGACGAAAATAAATGATAACTCATCGAACAATACAGCAAGCTCGCAATTTAATACTGTAGAGTTTGGACCAGAAGCGAATCTTTATATACCTCGATTTTTAATCCCTTTTAAATTTAGCCAAACGAGAGAGGAAAAATTAAAAAGAGCAAATCCGAAAACTATTTTTACGGGGTCGTACACTTATCAGCATAGACCTTATTATATAAATAACAATGCAAATTTTTACACAAGATACATTACCAACTTATCTTTTGGATATACTTGGAAGCAGTCGGAAAGAGTAAGACATACGATTTCTCCACTTGTAATTAATATTGTGAAAGTAGAATTGCTGCCAGAGTTAAGTGATTTTTTAAACAACACAATTAAAAATAAATACATTCAAAATAGTTTTAGCAATCACCTTTCGACCAGTACACGCTATACTTATACGTACAATGAGCAGGATGTAAAAAAGAAACATCAGAGTTTTTCTTATTTCAAAATTAATGCTGAATCGTCAGGAAATGTTTTGCGTGGAGCTTATGATTTAATAAATGGTATGCAACCAAATACATTGGAGAAAGATTCTTTAGGGAGCTACAGAATGTTTGGAGTTGTTTACTCGCAGTATCTTAGAGCGGATATTGATTATAGATTTTATTATGATGTGAACGAAATAAATAAAGTGGTATTTCGATTTGCAGCAGGAATGGGTAAGCCATTTATTAATTTTACTTCACTGCCATTTGAAAGAAGTTTTTTTAGTGGTGGTTCGAATGGTATAAGAGCGTGGCAGGCACGAACACTTGGTCCGGGTTCTTATTCAAATAACGGGCAATCGAATTTCGACCAATACGGAGATGGGCAGTTGGAAGGCAATGTGGAGTACCGTTTCAAAATGATAAAGCAATTAAGCGGCGCAGTATTTATTGATGCGGGAAATACGTGGATGCGGCAACCAGAAGTTAGTCGCCCCGGAGGAGATTTTCAGTTCGATAGATTTTATAAAGAAATAGCAATAGGTTCTGGAATTGGTATTCGTGCAGATTTTAATTTTTTCATTATTCGTTTTGATTTAGGAATTAAAATTCGCGATCCCCAATTTACGGAAGACAGCAGATGGGTAATTCAAAATTATAACAATTATGATTGGAGAGCTAAGTTTACAGATAGCCACAATAATCAAGCGTATAGATTTCTGGCTTATAACATTGGAATTGGTTATCCTTTCTAATAAATTAGATATTTGGAATTCGATAAGTTTCTAATTCTCTTAAAAAAAATGTCAAGAAATATTTCCATATTAATAAAGTTCTTTTTCTTTTTTGGAATATTATTTCAAACTACTATTTCGAATTCTCAAGTTCACGATACATTAGCGGTTTATAAGAAAATAAAAAAGGTTACTTCCAAACATAAATTTACTTCGCTGTTGTATGATGCTGTATTTGTTGACCCAGCGCCACAGCAGTATGAAAACAAACCGTTATCTGATAATCAAAAAAAGAAAGACCCTAATCAGAAATATGAGGGGAAAATTATTCGAACAATTGATATAAAAGTGCTTGACCCATTTGGGTATTCTGTTTCGGACACAAGCAAGTATGCTATAAATTCTTTTCAAAAAATTGCAAATCATTATCATGTTACCACAAGAAACCGAGTTATAAGAAATAATTTATTGTTTAAAAAGAATGATGCATTTGATGTTTATAAATTTAATGAATCGGAAAGGATATTGAGAACAACAGACTATGTAAATGATGTGCAGGTTTATATTTCGCAGGTACCAAACTCAAAAGATAGTGTGGATATTAAATTATTTGTTCTAGATAGATGGACAGTTGATGCGCCAGTGAATGCAAGTTTCACTTCCATCTCCGGAACACTAATAGAAAGAAATTTTTTAGGATTGGGTCAACGGTTCGAACAATCGGGCGGCTACAATTCTGTAAATGGAAATTATCAATATGGAGGTTTATATAGGATAGCTAATATTCAGAAAACCTTTATTTCTTCAAATATTTTTTATGCTACTAATCAAAACATTACTCAAAATAAAATAGATGAAACCACTGCCGGTTTCAGTTTGGATAGAGGTTTTTATTCTGCATTAACAAAATGGGCGGGTGGAATTTCGGAAACTAAAATTTGGGATGACAACCTTGATTCGATTGAAAAGGTTTACAAATATTATCACGTTGAAAATGTTATTTCCGATTTATGGGTTGGGAGAAGTTTTAATCCTGGAGTTGGTGCGCCAGTGAATAGAAAGGGTACGAATATTATTGTTGCACTTCGCTACTTAGATAATCATTATCAAACCCGCCCGTTAATTGTTTACGATTCGAATCAAAAATATTTTAACTCGTCACTTTGGCTTGGCAGTGTTGCATTTTCTCTTCGTAAATATTATAAGGATAGATTTATTTATCGTTTTGGTGCTAATGAAGATATTGCAGAAGGTGCGTTGATACAGTTATTATATGGAGTTAAATATCAGGAAGGTACTGGGATTAGATACTATTCTGGATTTCAATTGTCGTACGGATTGCATTTCGAAAAGTTTGGTTATGCTTCTGCTTACGCCAACTATGGCACATTTTATTATCCTAATATTCGTAATGACGCCACGTTTAATGCTGGGTTTTATTATTTCAGTAATCTGCTGCAAAAAAACAAATGGTATTTCCGCGAGTTTATTAATTTTAAATATGTGAATGGAATTAATAAACTACCTGGTGAAACAATTACTCTCAATACCAACGAAATGTATGGATTCGATAATGGTGGATTACAAGGGACAAAAAAAATGGTTTTAAATCTTGAATCAGTAACCTATGTTCCTTATAATATTATCGGTTTTCGGTTTGCACCTTTAATATTAATTGGATTAGGAATGCTTGATACACCACAACATCAATTGTTGTACAGTCCAGTTTATCAGAGTTATGCTATTGGCGTGCTTGTGAGAAATGAAAATTTGTTAAATAGCAGTTTTCAAATTACGTATGGATATTCACCAAGCTTTGCTGACGATAACAGTCATAATTATGGGAAATTTAATCCTTCAATTGGGTTCAGTTTAAAGGTGCCAATTTTTGCAGTTATAAAACCAAGTGTGGTTACGTATCAATAATTTATTAAATCATCGCTTGGTCTTTCATTTTTGTATCCAGCGCATCTCTTAAACCATTCCCGAGAAGAACGAATGAAAGCACCATCAGCATTATTGCAACACCGGGAAGAATTGCAAGATAGGGCGAATGACCAATAATAAAACCTCTATGTGCATTTATCATTTCTCCCCACGAAGCGGTTGGTGGCTGTGCACCAATGCCGAGAAAACTTAAACCTGCTTCAATTAATATCGCAGAAGCGAAGTTGGCAGCAGAAATAACTATTAATGGTCCCATTACATTTGGCAATACTTGTCGTGTTATTATTCTGAAATCACTAAACCCCAAAGCACGAGCTGCTTCAATAAATTCTTTTTCCCGCAGACTCATTACTTGACCGCGAATTACACGCGCCACTTCTACCCACATTGTTAAACCTACTGCTACAAATACCTGCCAGAAACCTTTTCCGAGGGCAAGAGTAATCGCGATTACTAATAATAATGTTGGGATAGACCATACTACATTAATTACCCAGATAATTATATTATCCAACTTGCCTCTGTAGTACCCCGCCAATGCACCCATTACTAATCCAATTAATAAAGAAATGAATACTGAAATAAATCCAACAGAAAAAGAAACACGTGTACCAATCATCAAACGACTTAATAAATCACGTCCTGCAGGGTCAGTACCAAGAATATATTTCTTAGTTATGATATTGTTTTTCATAATTTCATCCTGCAATTCCTTTACTGTTTTTGTTATTTGTTTGTTTGTATCCAATTCATAAAAACGAATCCCCCCTTTATTCAAATCATTTTCTATAGTTGTATTTTCCTTTATTGAATAAACAACATCAGCAATATTAATTTTCTTTTCAAAAGTTAAATGATTTCTATTCCCAGTATATTCTTTAATAACAATATCACTGCCTTCGAAACGATATTCGGAAATAGGTATCGAACGATAATCGCTCACTTCACCATACATCATTTTAGAAATAAAATTTACGTGATGTG
>CAILDT010000592.1 GCA_903833025.1 uncultured Bacteroidota bacterium
CGTTTTGGAACCATTAACCCTGTATTGGATCTTAATTTCAATTGAAATTGATACTAATATTTATGCCATCAACCCAGGTTAAACCTGCCTTTGGCTACGCTTGTTTTAATCAGCATCTTCGCACGCTGCATCCTTTCCTTTCTTTGCGGTAAAAAACACAAAACCCATCAAAATAAAAAAAACTACTTTTGTAAACAACAAAGCAAAAAAACGAACAACAATTCAAAATGTTACGCACCGTAAATGTAACCAGATATATAACACCATTGCGCGAAGGTGGCTCCTTACCGGCTTTAGCAGAAGCCGATGATGGATTTAAATACGTATTAAAATTTAGAGGAAACGGACACGGTCCAAAAGCATTAATAGCAGAATTGGTAGGCGGAGAAATAGCACGAATGCTGGGCTTACGAATTCCCGAACTAGTATTTGCCAATCTTGACGAAGCATTTGGCAGAACAGAAGCCGATGAAGAAATACAAGATTTACTTAAAGGAAGCAATGGATTAAATTTGGCACTTCATTTTTTATCCGGAGCAATTAATTTCGATCCTGTAGTAACCAAAGTGCCTGCACAACTTGCTTCACAGATAGTATGGCTGGATTCTTTTATTACCAACGTAGATCGTACTTTTAAAAATACCAATATGCTAATGTGGCATAAAGAATTGTGGTTGATAGACCACGGAGCAAGTATGTATTTCCACCATTCCTTTACCAATTGGGAAACACATTCAAAAAGTAAATTCGAATTAATTAAAGACCACGTACTGTTGCCACAAGCATCTATGTTGCAGGAAATAAATAATGAATTTAAACAACTCATTACCGAAGAGAAAATTAATAGCATAGTATCACTTATCCCTGATACGTGGCTACATTGGGACGGCACAGATGAAACACCCGAACAACTCAGAGAAATATATTCCCAATTTTTTATTACCCGATTAAGTTATTCAGAAATATTTACAAACGAAGCACAAAATGCAAGAAAAGTACTTATATGAATATGCTGTAATACGTATTGTGCCTATTGCAGAACGGGAAGAGTTTCTTAATGTAGGAGTCATTCTTTTTTGTAAAAAAGAAAAATACATCAATGTACATTATCAGATAGACGAACATAAACTACGTTTGTTCTCCGGAGAAATAGACATCGAACAGATACGATTAAATTTGCAATCGTTCGAAAAAATAGCATTGGGAACTATTAATTGCGGACCAATAGCTTTGCTAGATGTAGCTTCCCGTTTCAGATGGCTAACCGCAGTTCGTAGTTCCGTTATTCAAACATCAAAAACACATCCTGGCTTAACTAATAATATAGAACAAACAGCCAAAAATTTGTTTGAAGAATTGGTATTGTAATACTTGCTCAGTTCTACGTCGGGTGTAAAAATATATAGAAGTTGCGCTTAACGGTGTATGTCTACTGTCGCGTAGTTTGTAACTCGTAACTATTAATAAGCAACAGCTATTAAAATACCACTAAAAAATATTAATTCTCTTTAATTACTATCTTTGAAAACAAAAAAATTCAAAGAATTGGCACACAACAAAACTCCAGTATGGTGGGGCGCACCCAAAAAGTTTTCTGAAAAAAGAGGAGAACGAAAAATAAGTTGGCTCGAATTGTTTTACGATTTGGTTTATGTAATAGCCATCTCCAAAATAACAAACTACTTAACACTACATCCCACTGTTTCTGGCTTGCTCGATTATACCTGCATCTTCGCAATGATATTTTGGGGTTGGGTAAACGGCAGCTTATATCACGACATACACGGCACCACAGGGCTACGCACAAGCTTAATGACGCTTTGGCAAATAATGATAGTAGCAGCATTGGTAATAACCATCGGCACCTCGCCCGAACATTTTGTATTTAATGCAACAATATCAGTGATGGCAATGCAGCTATACATAACCTATCTTTGGTGGAGTGTAGGCATTTACGATAAAGAACACCGAAAGCTAAATACCCCTTACTCCATTTGTTATCTTACAGCATTCGCATTAATGTTTCTTACATTATTTATCAATCAGGAATATATTCGCATTATTTTTTATACCGCACTTTTATTAAACTATCTCCCTCCATTCCTTACTTTATTGGTACCTCGCAAAACAAATATTGAATTTAATCTATCGTCAAGTATGTCGGAACGGCTGGGTTTGTTCACCATTATTATTTTTGGCGAAGTGGTGCTTGGTATTGTAAATGGTGTAAGCAACATTAATATGTTGAGCCCACAAATATGGTTTTGCTTTGCACTTGCCATACTGATTGTGTTTTCGTTGTGGTGGCTTTTTTTTACCCTAATCTCCGACAGACCTTGTAAAAAAGGAATAATAAAAAGCGGTTTGATGCAATTAACTTACATACCAACATTAATGGCATTGGGAGTAATTGCGATATCTTTTGGCGGCTTGTTTCAAAGTTTTCTTCCTATTCCAGCTTTATCGATTCATTTAATAAAAATAAGTTTTGGCGTTGCAATAAGTGTGTTTATTGTTGGAATAGCAGTGCTTTTACACTGTTACAATATCCAGAAAATTATATAATCTTCAAAAAGAAAATACAACAACTCCTGTTTACAATCAGTGCTTTATTTCTAGTGTTTTCAATAGCCGACATTCAGTTATCTCTTATCGCATACCTCACTATTGTGCTGATACTATTGCTGTCGGTAATTGCAATTTTAAATGCGATATGGTATACAAAGATGAATAAAAAATAACTCTAGGTTGGAGGTACATTATTTATAAATATCATTTAACATTGTTTCAACCATATCATCCGCTTCAAGTAATAATAGGAAGATACTTTTTTTAGTAATTTTCATTTTAAAAGCAATTTGTTTAATGGTAAATCTATTTTCAAATAAATTAAAGGCTATTTTATGTTGACCTGTCAAAAGTGCAGCTGCCTTTTTTAAGTTTAGCAACACTTCTTTTTCAAGCATTACTGTTTCCGGATTTTTTATTTCATTATTTATATCCTGAAATTTAGCACGCATTTCATACTTATTGAGCATTTCATCATCAGTGTAATGAGATTTAAGAATTTTAAAAATTCCGGTACTGGTTTTTAATCCTTCATCCTCCATAAAACGATTTTATTTAAAGAACTCCAAAGGTACGATATATTAGATCTCTTTCATAATTGCCAAAGACAAAAATCATACAACCCAATCCATTTGTGGGTTTCAATTAAATATTAAACATCCTCAAAAGACAAATCATTTTTAATCTTAAACAATCTGTGTAATCTGCGTTCCCATCTTTTTTTCTGTAAAAATACAATAGCGGCGAATTAGAAAAGAAGTTTAATAAACAAAGGATGTTAAATAAAAAAGCACCCCATTATGTTGGGGTGCTTTGCGGACCGGACGGGACTCGAACCCGCGACCTCTGCCGTGACAGGGCAGCATTCTAACCAGCTGAACTACCGATCCATTGTTTTTTGTTAGAATTGGGAGTGCAAAAGTAATTTAATTTTTAATACTACCAAGAAATAATTAATAAAAACAGACTATTTAAACTACCTCCCCATACAAATCGTAGTCTTCGGCAGATGTGATTTTTACATTCGCGAAATCTCCAACACGTACAAAATCTGTTGAAGCTTTCACCAATACTTCATTATCTACTTCTGGTGAATCAAATTCGGTACGACCAATAAAATAATCTCCTTCTTTTTTATCAAATAATACTTTAAATGTGTTGCCTATCTTTTGTTGATTTAAATCCAACGAAATTCCGTTTTGTAATGCCATCACTGCTTCTGCTCGTGCTTGTTTTGTTTTGGCAGATACATTATCTTTTAATAAATAAGCGTGTGTGTTTTCTTCGTGAGAATAAGCAAATATCCCTAACCTATCAAAGCGAGTTTGTTCTACCCATTCCAGCATTTCGTTATGGTCTTTTGCGGTTTCGCCAGGGTAGCCAGCAATTAGCGTGGTACGGATAGCTATACCCGGCACTTTATTCCTTATTTCATTTACTAAATCAATGGTTTTTTGTTTGGTAGTTCCTCGTCGCATACTCTTCAACATATTGTCGGTTATGTGTTGCAGCGGCATATCTAAGTAGTTGCAAATGTTTTTTCGTTCGTTCATTACATCCAAAACATCCATCGGAAAGCCTGAAGGAAAAGCATAATGCAAACGTATCCATTCAATACCTTCCACATCCGAAAGGTGTTTTAGAAGTTCCGATAAATTTCTTTTCTTATAAATATCCAATCCATAATAGGTTAAATCCTGTGCTATCAGCATTAATTCTTTTGTGCCTTTTTTCGCTAAATGTTTTGCTTCTTTTACTAATTCTTCAATGGTTTTTGAAATATGTCCGCCACGCATTAATGGTATAGCGCAAAAGGAGCAAGGTCTATCGCATCCTTCCGAAATTTTGAAATAGGAATAGTGGTGTGGTGTGGTTAGCAGCCGTTCGCCAATGAGTTCGTGTTTGTAATCGGCTTTTAGGGTTTTTAATAGCCGAGGTAATTCTCTGGTGCCGAAATAGCCGTCAACCGTAGGAATTTCCTTTTCCAGTTCGGGTCGGTATCGTTCGGAGAGGCATCCGGTAACGTATAGTTTGTCTATTTGCCCCGCTTTTTTTGCTTCGGCGTATCTTATTATAGTGTCTATACTTTCCTGTTTGGCGTTATCAATAAAGCCGCAAGTATTTATGATGATGATGCTCGAATCGTCGGTTTTACTTTCGTGTTCTACCAAAAAGTTGTTTGCTTTTAGCTGTCCCATTAGCACTTCGCTGTCCACTATATTTTTGGAGCAGCCGAGTGTTACTACGTTTACTTTGTTTTTTTTGAGCGTTTTTGTTTTCAATTTTAAGGATTACGAATTTAAACTAAATTATAAATGTGGGTGCAAAAGTAAGTTAATTGTGTTAATGATGGTGCGAATGTTACGGACAGTTGTACGAATGTTATTCCCATAAAACTTAATTCTGACAAAAATCATTTATTAATGTTAAGGATTTCGTAATATTGTACTCTCAAATAAAAAGAATGGAAGACGCAAAACAAATAGAAGCTTTTGAAGCAAAGATAGTATCGGGAGTAAAAATAGAACCTAAAGATTGGATGCCCGAAGCATACCGCAAACAGTTGATACGGATGATGAGTCAACACGCACATTCGGAAATTGTAGGGATGTTGCCAGAAGGAAACTGGATTACAAGGGCTCCTAATTTGCGAAGAAAAGCTATTCTTTTAGCAAAAGTTCAGGACGAAGCAGGGCACGGTTTATACTTATACAGCGCAACCGAAACGTTGGGTATAGATAGAACAGAATTATTAGAACAATTACATTCTGGCAAAGCCAAATATTCAAGTATATTTAATTATCCTACGCTTACTTGGGCTGATATTGGCGCAATTGGTTGGTTAGTGGATGGAGCTGCAATTATGAATCAAACAGCTTTGGCAAGAGGTTCGTATGGTCCGTATTCACGAGCAATGGTGCGTATTTGCAAAGAAGAAAGTTTTCATAATCGACAAGGATATGAAATAATGATGCACCTTGCGCAAGGTACAGCAGAACAAAAAGCAATGGCGCAGGATGCATTTAACCGTTGGTGGTGGCCCAGTATAATGATGCTTGGTCCGAGTGATGATAAATCACCAAACAGCGACCAGCTGATGCGTTGGAAAGTGAAGATGGAAAGCAATGATGCTATTCGCCAACGTTTTATTGATAGAACAGTGCCTCAAGCTGACTTTATTGGGCTTACAGTACCTGATAAGGATTTGAAATTTAATGAAGAAACAGGTCATTACGAACACGGACCAATAAACTGGGATGAGTTTTTTGAGGTGATAAAGGGGAATGGACCGTGCAATGCCAAGCGTTTGAAAGATAGAAAGGATGCGGATATAAAAGGCAGATGGGTGAGAGAGGCGGCACTGGCGTATGCTAAGAAAAGAGCAAAAGAAAAAGAAGTAGCTTAAATTATAAAATCAAAAATATGGCAGACACACAATTACCCGTTTGGGAAGTATTTATACAGGCAAATCCTGGAATTGCGCATAAACACGCAGGAAATGTACACGCGGCGGATGCGGAAATGGCGTTACAAAATGCAAGAGACGTTTATTCACGTAGAAGTGAAGGAATGAATATTTGGGTGGTTCCTGCAAATGCAATTACTGCTAGTAGCCCAGAAGATCAAGGGGCATTTTTTGAACCTTCAAATGATAAACCATATCGTCATCCAACATTTTATAAAATACCTGAAGGGGTAAAATATTTATAAGAAATGAATTTACAACAGTCAAAATTTGAATACCTGCTACGCTTAGGCGATAGCAGTTTGATTATTGGGCATCGTTTATCGGAATGGTGCGGGCACGGTCCAATTTTAGAAGAAGATATTGCACTTATTAATATCGCTTTGGATTTTGTGGGCAATGCAACAGAACTTTTAACGTATGCAGGGCAAGTGGAAGGCAAAGGGCGAGATGCTGATGATTTGGCATATATGAGAGATGAGCGTGAATATCGTAATCTTTTAATAACAGAACAACCGAATGGTGATTATGCAGCTACCATTGCCCGTCAGTTTTTGTTTGATACCTATATGTTCTTTTTATATGAAGAATTGAAATTGAGTAAAGATGAAACCATTGCTGCTATTGCAGTAAAAACGCATAAAGAAATTACTTACCACTTGCGTCATACTACCGAATGGATGTACCGTTTGGGCGATGGACCAGCTGAAAGTCACCAACGTTTACAAAATGGTATAAATGATTTATGGATGTTTACATCAGAAATGTTTGATATGGATGAGGTGGATGCTTTGCTAATAAAAGAAGGGATTGCGCCAGATTTTAATAATGTAAAAGCAGAATGGGAGAAAAGAGTAAAAGAAGTTTTGGTAGAAGCAACAATAGAAATACCTACCACAACATTTAAACAAAGAGGAAGCAAAGAAGGAAAACATTCTGAGCATTTAGGGTTTTTATTAGCGGAGATGCAATATGTTCACAGAGCACATCCGGATGCTAAATGGTAAATGAATTCAGTTTTAAATAAAGAAGAAATCTTCAAAATTCTTTCGGAGATACCTGACCCTGAAATTCCAGTAATAAATATTGGTGAGCTTGGCATTTTGCGTGATGTAAAATTAGAGGATGATTTATGCACCGTTGTTATTACTCCTACCTATACAGGATGTCCTGCAATGAAAGTAATTGAGGACGATATTAAAATAAAACTAAAAGAAAGAGGAATTGAAAAAGTAAAAGTGGAACTTGTTTATTCACCCGCCTGGACTACTGATTGGATAAATGATGTAGCCAAAGAAAAATTAAGAGTGTATGGCATTGCACCACCCGATCATTCATCAGTTGATAAAAAGGTATTGCTTGGAAAAGCGAGAGAATTAAAATGTCCTTTATGTGGTTCAAAAAATACAGAAATGATTTCGCAATTTGGTTCTACCGCCTGCAAAGCATTATATCGCTGCAAATATTGCAAAGAACCATTTGATTATTTTAAATGTCTTTAGTGTTTTTTACCGCAGAGAAAATGGAGGAAAAGCAGAGAGCCGCAAAGTTTTAATTTTATTTTATCCTCGACTCTTTGCGAAATTTCTCTGCGAACTCTGCGGTTAAAATTTATATATCTTTACAAAAAATATTCTTTAATAATATGTCATTTATAAAAATAGAAATAGAAGGAAGTGTAATGAAAATTACACTTAACCGTCCTGAAAAGTTCAATAGCTTTAATCGCGAAATGGCTTTACAATTGCAAGATTCATTGGATAAAGCATCAGAAGATAAAACTATCAGAGCAGTATATTTAACAGGAGAAGGAAAAGCATTTTGCGCCGGACAAGACCTCTCGGAAGCAATGGATGCAAATGGTCCTGGGATAGAACGGATTGTCCGCGAACATTATAATCCAATAATTCAGAAATTAAGACAAATTGAAAAACCTGTTGTATGTGCGGTGAATGGTGTAGCAGCAGGTGCGGGAGCAAACATTGCATTAGCTTGTGATATAGTAATAGCAGCAACTTCAGTTTCTTTTATACAAGCATTCAGTAAAATTGGATTAATACCAGATAGTGGTGGAACATTCTTTCTTCCAAGATTAATTGGCTTTGGAAAAGCATCCGCATTAATGATGTTGGGGGATAAAGTATCTGCAACAGATGCTGAAAGAATGGGTATGATTTATAAAGTTATTGACTATAATAA
>CAILDT010000593.1 GCA_903833025.1 uncultured Bacteroidota bacterium
AAACTTGTCATTCTGAGCGCAGCGAGGAATCTGTAAAAATTTTATATTTAATTAATAGCATATCCTAATCCGAAGAAACAAGTAATTCCAGTTTGATTTATCGATTGAAGTTCAGGTATAATAACACCTTTATACGTCTTCCAGTCCGAGTTGGTAACGTCATATTCGTATTCAAAACGAAGCGAAGCCACAATCTTTCCAAGTTTCAGCCGTGGCTGAATAATCAGTTTCGGGGCAAAGTAAGGGTTTATGGCATTGAGACAAGTGTTATCATAAATTTTTAATCTGCCGGCGTTGAAACCAATGGTGAATAATACATCAGCAGATTTTTTGTTCAGAAACACCTCGTACGTAAATATCCCCATACCAAAAAGCCCTCCTGTTATTTTAGATTTAATAGAATCGCGAATAATAATATCTTGCGGGATAACTTGGGAATAAGTAACATTAAATTGCAGTTCAGATCCGTCGCTATACTCGCTACCTGCAAAATCAGTAACCAGATTACAACCCACTCCTGCTAATTTTAATGGTTGATTAACATTAAAATTATCGATAGAATTTAATTGCTGATAGAAGTGATTGCTAAGAAAAACTTTTTGTCCGTAAAAAATATCGTAGGTAGAATACTTCCAACTGAACGGTTTTGTTTTTTTCTGACAAAAAGAATTTAGGGTGATTAAGAGAAGAAAGGCGAGAAATTTAAATTTCATTCAATATTTTTATGGGTGCGGATAAATATCGCTACGAATTTACAAATCATAATTGCCGAAGGCAAAAACCATAATTCAAATCATAAATCATTTTTAATCCTAACTAATCGTAATAAATCTGCGTACCATCCTACCGCATACTTTATCTATATCACCGATTTAAACTGCTTCAAAAACCTCACATCGTTTTCGAAAAACAAACGCAAATCGTTTACCTGATATTTCAACATTGTGATACGTTCAATACCCATCCCGAAGGCAAAGCCAGTGTATTTTGTTGAATCAATTTTGCAATTATCAAGCACCGCAGGGTCCACCATTCCACAACCTAAAATCTCTACCCAGCCAGCACCTTTGCAAATATTGCAACCTTTGCCATTGCAAAACGGACAAGATATATCCATTTCGGCACTTATTTCCGTAAACGGAAAAAAAGAAGGGCGCAAACGAATTTTTGTTTCTTCACCAAACATTTCTTTGGAAAAATAAAGAAGCGTTTGTTTTAAATCGGCAAACGAAACTTTTTTATCAATATACAAACCTTCCACTTGGTGAAACTGACAATGTGCACGAGCCGAAATAGCTTCATTGCGATATACCCGCCCCGGCGAAATGGTACGGATAGGAGGTTGCCCGCCTTCCATAATATGCACCTGTACTGATGAAGTTTGTGTGCGCAACACCATATCAGGGTTTTCGGAAATGTAAAAAGTATCCTGCATATCTCTCGCCGGGTGGTCGTGCGGAGTGTTGAGTGCAGTAAAATTATGCCAGTCGTCCTCTATTTCTGGTCCGTCGGAAACAGTGAAACCAATTCGGGAAAATATATCTTCTATCTGATTACGAACTAATGACAATGGGTGGCGCGACCCAATAGCAACCATTTCGGCAGGTAACGTTAAATCTATCTGCTGATTTGTAGTATCATCCGAATTTTCAAATTTCTCTTTCAGATGATTTATTTTATCCTGCGCTCTGGTTTTTAGTTCGTTTAGTTTCTGCCCTATCTCCTTTCGCTGCTCGTGCGATACGGTTTTAAAATCATCAAACAATTCGGTAATCTTTCCCTTTTTGCTTAATACTTTAATCCGAAATTCTTCCACGTGCTCTTTGCTGCTTGCGGTAAACTCTTCTATTTCGTTTAATAATTTTTCTATCCTGTCTTTCATACTTATATATAAGGGTGCGAAGTTAAGGAATAATTGAAACAGAAATAATACGAACATTATTTATTGGGCGAGCAACACCACGGCTCACTTCCACAGCCGCTATTTTATCTACCACATCCAATCCTTCATACACTTCGCCAAACACAGTATAGCTATCGTCCAAATGTGGCGAGCCGCCAATGGTAGTGTATGCTTTTATTTGTTCTGCCGAAAAAACATAAGGCGGAAAAGATGGTAACTCCTTTTGCAATTGCACCTCTATCCTATCGTTTACATATTTAACACTGTCGGTAATCATTGCTTTAGCTGCTCTTCTATATACATCCAACAGGTTTTTATTTTCCGGTCGATTAATAATTTGATTAAACAATTTCATCTTCGTAATTCGTTTTGCTTGAATCTTTAATAACGAATCGGTAAACACTTTGCCCTGCACAATATAAAACTGCGAGCCCGAAGAAGCTTGTTTTGGGTTATCCAAATCCGAATCTCTGGCAGCAGCAAGCACCCCTTTTTTATGAAATAACTTAGGATTAAACTCCGCAGGGATAGTGTAGTTTGGTCCGCCATTGCCCAGTTCAGCATTCGGCAAAGCTCTTTTCGAATCAGGGTCGCCACCCTGTATCATAAAGTTTTGAATAACGCGGTGAAACAATAAACTATCGTAATAATGCTGATTAATAAGCTTCACAAAGTTATCGCGATGTAGTGGAGTTTCGTTATATAGTTTAATTCTTATTACTCCATAATCTGTAATCATCAGCACTTTTACTTGTCCGGAACCACCATCAATTAAGGGTTTGAAGGAAGTTGAAACAATAAAAAGTATCGGCAGTAATAGAAAACCTTTTAAAATATTTTTGCAGTTCATCAATAAAGTATTAAATTTGTAGTCCGTAAAGATAAATAAGACTTGTTATATAGACGCAAAAAAACAAATTAAAAAACATTATGAAATCATTTCTATTAAAATTTACCGCAGCATTTTCCATCGTATTATTAATATTTGCTGCTACTTCTATCTCTTCTTGTAAAAAAGACCAAAGCTGTCGCGGCAATGTTTGGGTGTATGACACCGTATCTCAAAAAGTGCCATTGGCAACCGTTCGGTTAGATGCTTACACCATTAATGGTGATGTTACTTACACTGCCAAAACTGACGGAAATGGTTTAGCTGTGTTTGATATTGCGTTGCCTGCTATTTTTAATGTGTATGCTTACAAAGATGATATGACGGGTGTAAATACAAGAAGAGAAGGAAAAGGTTCATTAAATGTGGACGAGCCGAGAAAGGAAAATTGGACAACAGTGGTTATTCACCAATAAAACTATGAAAACGTTATTTCAAAAACTTCCTATTACTTGTTTAGCAGTAGTTTTACTTATTTCTGCTACTACTTTTACCTCTTGCAAAAAGGACCAAACGTGTCGTGGTAATGTGTGGGTATATGATAATGCAGGCAATAAAATTCCACTTGCTTTAGTTAGGTTAGATGCCAGTACAGTAAATGGGCAAGTGAGTTATACCGCCAAATCGGATGGAAACGGCTTAGCTGTTTTTGATATTGCTTTACCTGCTATTTTTGATGTAACGGTTACTTCCGATAAATTTCCCAATATGTTTGGCAAAGGTTCGCTTAATGTGGATGAACCAAGAAAAGAAAACTGGACTACGGTTGCTATCAACCAATAGAGTAGTTTAAATCAATTCATTTATTTTAAAATACTCGACTATTGCTTGTTTCATAACAAGCTGTTGTTGTGCTGGTTTTAGTGGAGGTAGTTTTTCATTTGTTTTCCAATGAGGCCAGCCGTCTTTATCTAATCCTTCGTATTCATAATATCCATAAGGAGTAAGTAAAGTACAAATGGCAATGTGCATCACATCCACTTTTTCATTTTTCGAAAGATTAACTTTCCCCTTCCCTAATTCCTGAATGCCTATTAAAAAGAGAATAGCTTGCAAATCCAAATCATCGCCAAATTGCTCCGACATACGTTTAGTTACTTCCCCAAAACTGTTTTCTAATTCTAAATCCATTGCGCAAAGGTAAGCTAATTTGAAGAGGTGATGATTTGAAACTTTTAAATCTGCGGAAATTTTCATTTTTCCTTCCCCTTATATCTAAATTATTGGTAAAATTGCACTCGATTTCAAAAAATCCAACAACTAAAAACTAACGATTGCAAGTAGAAGAAATAAATACGGTAGAAAAACAAGTGGTTGCTCCAACAAAAATACGTGATTATGCGGCTTTTATTAAGATGCGATTATCGTCGTTGGTGGTGTTTTCGGCAGCCATAAGTTTTGTAATAGGTTCGCACGAGGTTAATTGGAGCAAAATGTTGTTACTGGTTTTAGGAGGTTTTTTAGTTACTGGTTCTTCCAATGGATTCAATCAAATTATAGAAAAAAATCTTGATAAATTAATGACTCGTACTCAAAATCGTCCTTTGCCACAGGACAGAATGGGAATAAACGAATCGTATATGTTAGCTTCATTTATGGGCATTACAGGCATAGCAATACTTTGGATATTTATGAATCCGCTTAGCGGAATATTAGGATTAATTGCACTTATATTATATACCGTTGTTTATACACCTTTAAAAAGAATAACTCCTTTTGCTGTTTTTGTTGGTGCTTTCCCAGGTGCTATACCGCCAATGTTGGGGTATGTAGCTGCTTCAAAAGGATTCGGAGAAATACAG
>CAILDT010000594.1 GCA_903833025.1 uncultured Bacteroidota bacterium
CCTTTTACACCTTTTCTCATTATAACTATATACTTGGTATATAAAGCCACCCAAGCGTATTGCATACCTGTTGCCATATCTGGTCTTGGGCACGTTGTTTTTCCAAATCTTTCAACAGCGGTATATACGGTAAATACTGGGTCTGATCCAAGAGAACGCACAATTGATACAGAGTGTAAGTATAATTGAAAAAATTGGTTCGATTTGCTGGGCAATGCATTGCCCACGGCTTCTGAATTTCGATGAAAAGTACACACAACGTTTCGTGGAGTTCTTCGTTCATAATGGGCGGTTTGATCCCAAAGAGCGAATTAATATATTGAATATGTTCAAAATACTTGTTAAGACCGAGTTTTCTTAGAATATCACGCATCTTATCGTAGGTGATTTGTGACATATCCTCGATACGCTCTTTTTTGATGCGGGCTCGTATCGCATTGATCACCTCATCGGGAATCTGGGTCGTCTCTTTGGCCTGGAATTGCGACAAAATCTCTTTGAAATGGTTGAGTCGGATATAGGCCGTATAAGACACTTCGTTCGGTGGTTCTTTGTTGGTCGGTTTGTTATTATCCACAATATAGGTCACGAATTTTCCGCAATCTTTGTTGTTGCATATCAGGATACCTTCTTCGTCTTGGGGAATCATTTCACCACGTCTGCAGAACTCGCAAACATCGGAACACTGAATGAAATCTTGAATGTTACCGATTTCGCCGTTGACATTACGCCAATATTTTTGGTAGAGTTTTTTGGATTGGCTATATTTCTCGGAGTTGGGGTTGACCGTATCACTACCGTCTTTTTCAGGGGTGGCTTTGATTTTAAAGAAGGAATTTATGACATTGCACGATTGTTTGGGTTCTTGGTTCTCCGTATTAGAAATCTGCTGTTTCTGTTCAAAATAGTGAAAGATGAACTTGGAATTGTCGAGCAAATACTGTTTTTTTTCTTTCTTTAGAGAACTTATCTGTTGTTTTATGGATTGGATTTTGTCGCAAATGTCCATATATTCGTCGATTTGATGTTCTCTTAAGGTGGCGATTTGCCCTTTTAGTCTCTGTTTTTCTTGGATAAGTGCGGGAATCGTGGTGGATTCGATGTTTTGAAAATGTTGGAGCATTTCACCGTGTTTTATGTCGATGGTGCTGTGAAGCTCTTTATGTTGGTTGTTTTTTGACATTATTTTGTTTTAGTATTCGTTTGTATTAATTGGAGAACGTGCTTTTATATGTTTTTATGGGGTTTTCTTATATCTTCGGGTTTTCTTATTTTTTGCTTGTTTGGATTTGGTTCTTTTGGTTCTTCTCTTTTTAAGGGTTTTTCTTTTTCCGCCTGCCGCTGCTGCTAGTGCTGATGGTTCTGGTGCTGATGGTTCTGGTGCTGATGGTGGTTTTATAAAATATGATAGTTTTTTACTGGATACGTCGATGGGAGGTGCAGGTAAAGAATTTATAATTTCATCACTTTTAATTAATTTTAAATCTTCTATAATTTCACCACTTTTAATTAATTCAAGTTTTTTATCATTTTCAGATGTTGCTTTATCAGCGTCACTTATTTTGTGTAAATATTCAGCTAATATACCAATATCAATTGTAAAAGATTTGGTAGTAGAATTGTATACTAATTGTATAAATTCGTATAATCCAAGTATATCAATAATATAATATCCGTCAAAAAACATTAATCCTCTTAATAAATAATAAAACGAATAAGCAGCTTTTTCATTTTGATTAGTTAATTCTAGAAATAATTGAATTATAAATTGATCAGGATCAAAATAGCCTGCTTCTATTAAACTATTAATTAATTTATATAAACATTTGATATTTTTTTTATCTATAACAAATTCTTCTGCTTTAGTGTTATTGGTTAATTCTTTTTCATCAACAAACGTATTCGTGCTGTTTGATGATTTTGTGCGAACTCCTCCAAACTTATTAGGTGACCGAGGTGGTAGTTGGGATCCAGAGGATCCCTGACCAATAATACTAGCATTTGTTTCATTTAGTGTCAATGGTGTTGTCGATAATTTTAAATAATTACTTTCCGTAAGATTCATAATTATTTTCTCCGTCATATCCCATAATCCATCGATATCAGGTTTTCCAATAATAGTAAAACCATCGATATTGGGGGTGACCAGTGGGTTTACATTTTGGTTGTTTTCAAAAATTGTATTAAATTTTTCATCAGATAAAAACGGAAAAATGTTAGGTTCTATTGTTGGCTCTAATGTTTCACCCTTTTTAAATAATAATTGCGCAGGTACATAAATAGATATAGATTTTTTAAATTCTGTAGGGTCTGCG
>CAILDT010000595.1 GCA_903833025.1 uncultured Bacteroidota bacterium
ATAAAGACGGTTTGAAAGAAGCAAAGAATCACATTGCTGATGGTGATAAGTTTTATGAACAAGATTCTTTTTTCTATAAACAAGCTATAGACCCTTATTTACTTGCATATAAATTTAACCCAAATAACGCTTTATTAAATTATAAATTGGGAAAGTGTTATTTGTATTCAAACAGAAAATTAAAATCTATTCCCTATTTAGAAAAAGCACTTGAACTAAAATCTGATGTTGACCCGCAAATTCTTTTTAATCTTGGCAAAGCGTATCACTTGGATATGCAATGGGATAAGGCAATTGAAGAGTTTAAAACATTCAATAAAAAACTTACTAATGTTAATCAATATAAAGAGTTGATTCA
This sequence comes from uncultured Bacteroidota bacterium, assembly GCA_903833025.1. Lineage (GTDB taxonomy): Bacteria > Bacteroidota > Bacteroidia > 2-12-FULL-35-15 > 2-12-FULL-35-15 > 2-12-FULL-35-15. The sequence continues at coordinate 359 of CAILDT010000595.1, forward strand.
GGAAGTGAATAAACAAATAGAAGAATGCCTTACTGGAAAAGAGTTGGAGAAAAATCCAGTTCGTGTATTTATTGATAATGTAGGCGATGCCATAAATACCGAATACACTGATTATGGTCCCGTAATTACTGCTGATGAATCAGAAATGATGTTTACATCCAGAAGACCTTCAACCACTGGAGGTGGAATTGATGAATTTTCAAATGAATATTTTGAGGATATTTATGTTTCAAGAAAAATAAATGGTAAATGGGCTCTTGCCGAAAATATTGGACCACCAATAAACACCAAACGACACGATGCTGCAATGGGATTATCACCAGATGGACAAATTTTATATGTTTATGTAGATGACAAAGGAGATGGAAATATTTACGAATGTGATTTGAAAGGAGCTACGTGGTCTAAGCCAGAGAAATTAAATAAAAATATCAATACCGATTATCACGAATCAGCAGCTTCACTTTCTTCTGACGGAAGAACACTTTATTTTGTAAGTAACAGAGGAGATGGGTTCGGAGATAAAGATATTTGGATGTCGCAAAAAGATGAAAAGGGGAAATGGGGGAAAGCGGTAAACCTTGGACCAACAATAAATACAACTTATGCAGAGGAAGGAGTTTTTATGCACCCTGATGGAAAAACACTTTACTTCAGCTCCAAAGGGCATAAAACAATGGGTGGCTATGATATTTTTAAATCAGTATTGGAAAATGGAAAATGGTCGGAGCCAATAAACCTTGGTTATCCAGTGAATACACCAGCTGACGATGTGTTTTTTGTTATGGCGGCAAATGGAAAGCACGGTTACTATTCTTCTTTCAATGCTAAAGGTTTTGGCGAGAAAGATATTTATATGATTACCTTTTTAGGTGCCGAAAAACAAATGATTTTAAATAATGAAGATAACTTACTTGGTAGTGTGGCTGCGCCTGTTAAAGAAAATATTATTGCTCCATCACTGGCAATTAAAGAAGCACAACTAACCATATTAAAAGGAATTATAACTGATGAAGTCACTAAAAACCCTTTGGATGCTACTATCGAGATTGTTGATAACCAAAAGAATGAAATTATTGCAAGTTTTGTTTCAAATAGTTCAACTGGTAAATATTTAGTTTCGTTGCCAGCAGGAAAAAATTATGGTATTGCGGTTAAAAAGGATGGCTACCTTTTTCATTCCGAAAATTTTGATATTCCACCAGTAGCAGCATTTCAGGAAGTAACTAAAGATGTTGCTTTAAAAAGTTTAGCTGTTGGAAATAAAATTATTTTGAATAATATTTTCTTTGATTTCGATAAATCAACACTTCGTTCTGAATCAACAAATGAATTACAACGACTGGTAAAATTATTAAATGACAATTCTACTTTGAAAATTGAAATCTCAGGACATACTGATTCTAAAGGCGCAGCAGAGTATAATAAAACTTTGTCTCAAAGTAGGGCAAAAGCAGTTGTTGATTATTTAGTAAAAGCAGGAATTAAAACTGAACGTTTAACGTATATCGGCTATGGAAAAGAACAACCAGTAGCTACTAATGATACGGATGAAGGAAGACAATTAAACAGAAGAACTGAATTTAAAATATTGAGTAAATAGTTCTACCTCAAAACACTATTTAAACTCCTCATTGAAAAAACTTATCCATCATATCCCTCTTGAAGTTCGTTATCTACTTAAAGTTTATTTTTCAGGAATAATTGTATTTACACTTTTCAGAATATTTATAATACTTTTTAATTTACAGCAGGCAGGAACAGCTTCTAAAAATTTAATAGGAAAAGCTTTTATTATGGGCTTGCGCTTTGATACGGTAGTTAGTTGTTATATGTTGGCTTTTCCCACCTTGCTACTTATTTTTAATTTATTTCATAAAAGAAAATCTCATAAATTAAATCGAATCATCATTATTTACACAATATTTATTTATTGTATTGCATTTCTAATCTGTTCTATTGATATTCCTTATTTCCGACATTACTTAACTAGATTAACTGTTTCGATATTTAATTGGACTAACAACCCAATGTTTATGTTTAAAATTGTTTTCGAAGATGGAATCAATTATTTCTTCATTGCTTTTTTCTTCTTGCTAATTTTTATTACCTCTTTAAGAGTTAAAGCAATCAATGTTTCTACTCTCTTGGTTCATAAAGAAAGTTTGTTTAAAAACAGAAAACATAAAATTCAAAAAGTTGTTTATTCACTATTGTTAATCGGACTAATATCTTTAGGTATCAGGGGGCGTGTTGCTTTAAAATCACCAATACAATGGGGTACTGCGTTTACTTCCGATAACAATTTCACAAATCAATTGGGATTAAATCCCAATTTTACTTTTTTGAAAAGCACTATAAATAGCTTGAACCCTGAAAACAAGAAAATACATTTTATTGATAATGATAGTGCGTTAAAAACGATTGAAATTAGTTTTGGAATCAAAAATGATACTGCATTTTCTTCGCCTACCGCAAGAAAAATAAATGTTAAAGGAGAGCCCATAAATGCTAATGTTGTAATTGTAATTATGGAAGCAATGGGTTTATCAAAAACAGGATTGGATAACAATCCGGTTAATATGACTCCCCATCTTGATAGTTTGGCAAAAGTCTCTTATACCTTTTCAAATATTTTTTCTGCTGGGATTCACACTTATAACGGTGTATATGCTACTTTGTTTGGAATGCCTGCATTGATGAATCAACACCCAATGGTTGCGACTGATAATTCTATTCAACCATTTACAGGAATTGCAACGACACTGAATAAATTTAATTACCAAACCACTTTCATATGTCCTCACGACGAAGAGTTTGATAATCTGGCTGGGTTTTTAAAAGCAAATGGATTTCAGAAGATAGTAGGACAAAAAGATTTTCCAGCTTCTGAAATTCACAGTACTATGGGTGTACCTGATGATGTATTATTTGAACACGCTATAAAAGAAATAAATGAAATGGCAAAATCGTCAAAACCATTTCTTGCAAGTATATTAACTGGCAGCGATCACGAACCTATTTATATTCCGGAAGGTCACGGATTTATTCCAAAAACAAAGGAAACAAAACAACAATCTGTTGAATATGCTGATTGGTCAATTAATAAATTTATTCAATTATGCTCTAAGGAGTCTTGGTATAATAATACCATCTTTGTTTTTATTGCCGACCACGGAAGTTGGTATCGGGATTATTATGAAATGAGTTTATCATATAATAAAGTTCCGCTTATTATTTTTTCTCCGAAAATTATTAAACCCAAAACGAATCCTGCTGTTGGTGGACAAATAGATGTTTTTCCAACTATTATGGGGTTGCTTAACCAACCTTATATAAATAATACAATGGGAGTAGATTTAATTAAAGAGGGAAGAAAATATATTGCATTCAGTGCTGATGACAAATTGGGTTGTGTTAACGATCAATATTTTTGGTACCATAATTATGCTTCTGAAAATGAATATTTGTTGCATTATCGAAACAAAGACCCGAATCAATATATTAATAAATTTCCCGAATTAAAAGACACATTGGAAACCTATGCTCATAGTTTGTTGCAGGCAACTCAATGGCTGATTGATAATAAGAAAGTAGGACCTCAAAAATAGATGCAACTTTCTTTAATTAAAACTGCTGATGGTTCTCATTCTCTTTATGTGAAAGAATTGGATGAACATTATCATTCCATACACGGTGCTATCCAGGAAAGCAAACACGTTTTTATAGAAGCAGGATTAAAACATATTTCCTCAAGTAATAATTCGCAAATTAATATTTTAGAAATTGGCTTAGGCACAGGTTTAAATGCGCTGCTTAGTTTTATAGAATCTCAAAAATCAAATCTCAAAATAAATTATACGGCAATAGAGGCTTTCCCATTAGAAATAAATCTTATTAATCAATTAAATTATATCGAATGCTTGAAAGAAGAAAATCAAAACAATATTTTTCACACTATTCATTCTTGCTATTGGGAAAAGGAAATTTCTTTATCTCCTCTTTTTACTATTCACAAGATAAAAACCACTTTGCAGGAAAT
>CAILDT010000596.1 GCA_903833025.1 uncultured Bacteroidota bacterium
TAGCTATATGGCAGTCAAATCCAAATTTATAATTATAAATCAATGAGTTACGAGCACGAACACCAAGTCCAGCAAGAATACAAGCTTCTTTAAAATTAGTGTATACCTGGACAAAGCCTTTAATATTGTTTTGAGTCAAAATTTCTTCGGCTTCTTGAAACAAAGTGTAATCCCAAGCGTGACCATCTCTGATTAATACTATGGTATTGAATAGGGGCGGGAAATGGATTCCATTGGTAATATCCATGCCACGATGGTCAAATTTGTTTTTTATTGGCCTAAGACTAGCTTGTCTTAGATGTTCTGCTGAGATTACCCCTACATCCCAGTTTTCTTGAGGAAAAAAACTTTTTAAAGTTTCAAAAGAGATGGACATTAAGCAATGTTTTGTGGTATTAGTGTTTTATAATATAACTTGGAAATTCCTATTGTAATACATTTATGAAAGACAACAAATAGATGTTTGGATATGCAGCTTTTGCTCAACCAACCTATGCTGGATTAGCTAGTGCTATTTATGCAGTAGGCGTAGCAGAGTCTATTACATTTGCAGATTCTCAAACAATTATTGCTACTTTCTCATCAGCTATTAGTGAAATCTTAACTGCAGCAGATGCCCAGACTGTTTCTGCAGCTTTTGTTTCCAATATTAGTGAAAATTCTAATTATACAGATGTAGAAACAGTAGTCCGTACTACTTTTGCCCTTATTTCAGAAGGTACAACTTTGGCAGAAAATGAAGTAGCATTTGCTAATTTTTTATCTGCAATTACTGAAACAATAACTTCAAAAGATTCTGCATTAGGTATTTTGCAATTTTTTGTAGTTATAAACGAAGCTATTTCTGTAAATAATACTCAATCTGTAATTGCTAACTTTGCTCCATCTATTATTGAAAACATTAATTTAAATGATTTGTCTACAGTAATAGCTAGTTTTTCAGCTTCTCAAAAAGAAAATTTAACAATATTGGATATACTTTTAGGTGGTGGTTGGTTTGTTATCAATGATAATCAAACAATTACTTGGGTTAGTTTAGATGATTCTCAAACGCCTAATTGGACACAAATTAACAATAGTCAATAAGGAATAATATGTCTTCAACATACTCAACTAGTTTAAAACTAGAACTTATAGGTAACGGAGATCAATCTGGTACTTGGGGTACAACTACTAACAATAACTTAGGTACATTGCTTGAACAAGCAATTACTGGTGTACAAGCTATTACCATGAGTAATGCTGACTATACCCTTTCAAACTATAACGGCACATCAGATGAAGCTCGTAACGCTGTTTTATTTGTAAGCGGAACAAACTCAGCTATTCGTAAAATTGTTGCGCCACAAGGTCAAAATAAACTTTATACAATTTTTAACAATACTACTGGCGGTTATGCCATTACGATTGGCGCACCAACAGGATCAGCTGTTACTATTCCAAGCGGTGTAACTGCTACTGTTTTTACAAATGGATCTGATTTTTATTCTGCTCAAACAGGATCTGCTGGAAACTTTACCGTTAACGGTACTTTGACTGCTACTGGCGTTACTGATACAGGAAATTTATCTGTAGGTGGAACTCTTACAGCAACTGCTGGAGCAACTACATTAGGATCTGGAGCAATTACTGGAACAATGACTGCTCCAACGCAAACTGCTGGTGATAATTCTACAAAAATAGCTACTACTGCTTATGTAAATACCGCTACTGGTGGTCTTGGCACAATGTCAACTCAAAATGCTAATGCCGTATCTATTACTGGTGGAACAATTGCTAGTACAACTATATCTAGTTCAACTTTGACTAATGCAACCATATCTAGTGTATCAACTGCTATTACAGCTGCACAAGGCGGAACAGGATTAACTGCTCCAGGAACTTCTGGAAATGTTCTTACTTCTAATGGTTCAGCTTGGACTTCTACAGCTCTTACACAACCTGGAACAAGCATTACTGTTTACTGGGTACAAGGCGGTCAAGTAACTGCTGGTAGGGCTGGAGGAACTGTTTATCAAAATACATCAGGTAAAACTCGTTTTGTATTGCTTGCTTATACAAGTAATAGTGGATATGTTTATGTAGATAATGTAAATGGATCTACAACAGCAATTTCATATAATCAATCGGGAGGCGGTGCTCCTTGGAATACAACTTTCTTTTTAGTTCCTAATGGTTATTATTATCAAGTACCATCAGGTGGAAGTTACTATGGTTGGACAGAGTGGGAATAAAAGTGAAATATGCCCGATCCATTTGGAATTACAGATGGTGTTAAGACACTTACCAGTTCAATTAATGAATCTGTAAAAGCATCACAAGAATTAAGCGAAGCAATAGAAGGTGTTTTAGAGTTAGCAGATAAAGCAGCACAAGATAGAGCAGATGCTAGAAAAAAAGCAAGACAGGTTAATCCTGATACAACAACAATTATTGAAGCAATAGATGAGTGGCAAAAACTTTTAATAGCAAAGCAGTCAGAAGCAAAAATTCAAGAACAGATTACAAAGAAGTATGGTAATAGGGCTTGGGATGAGATTCAAGGTATTAAAATAAGAAAGTTGTGGGAAGCAAAGCAAGATAGGTATTTAGAGCAACACGATAAAAAAATAGCTAGAAGTATTATGTTGTTGTGTTACATATTTGCAGCTTGGGTTTCCTACGAATTAACGTGGGGTATGTGGAAA
>CAILDT010000597.1 GCA_903833025.1 uncultured Bacteroidota bacterium
ACTTTTACACCATAATTTTCTACTAAATCTTTACCAGCTTTAAAATCTCCTTCAGATTTAATACGTTGTATTTCTTTTAATATTTGTCCGAATAAATCACGAAGTTTATTGTAATCATTTATCTTGAAATAAGTTTTACCATCCTTAGCTACTTTTTCAATTACATTATCTTTTTTACCTTTTTCAAATACCCAAGCAGCATTCATTTGGCGGTTTCTCATATGGGCTTCTTCCAAATTATCTCCTTCTTTTATACGCACTAATTGCGTCATCAAGCCATTCATTATATAATAATCGTATTGAGCTTTGCCAACTTCAATAGAAGGACTAACGCCAATATCCACCAGCTTTTGGTCCATTATATAATATAAACCAACTAAGTCTGCACGTGCTTCTTCCAATGTTCCTGCATAATTTTTAAGTGTTACATCGGGTGTGCTAATTCCTTTGTTTATTTGCCCTGAAGCGTGCCCAATTACTTCGTGCATATCGGTTTCCAAATCGCCACTTAGCGGACCATATTTCGAAACTCTATCTTTCACTTCCTGACTTGCACCAAACTCTCCAATTGTTGGGCTTTTAGCACGAGCAAAGTTATATGAGTAAACTATATTGCTTAACGAAACTGATTTAGAACCGTGCTCTTCGCGTATCCATTCGGAGTTTGGTAGGTTAACACCTATTGGCGTTACAGGCGCATTATCGCCGCACTCACCTATCACAGTTATTACTTTTGCCGATATTCCCTTTACTACTTTCTTCTTATGATTATCAGCAATGGGCGAATGGTCTTCGAACCATTGTGCTTCTTTTGCAATAGCAGCAATACGTTTGGTGGCTTCCATATCGCGCATTGAAACTACTGATTCGTACGAACCTTTCTTTTGCATCGCATCGTGATATACTTCTATAAAGCCATTCACCACGTCCACACGCGAGGCAGTGTCGCCAACCCAAGAGATGGAGTATTTATCAAAATCTTTTAAATCGCCACTTTTATAATATTTAATTAATTCCTCTAAAGTAGTTTTCTGAATTTTATTTTCTGCAACTGTTGTTGCTTTTTCTAACCAGAAAATTATCTTATCAATTGCTTCACCATACATTCCGCCACTTTTCCAAACCTTTTCTTTTATGTTTCCTTTTTCCATTATCACTTTTGAATTCAAACCCCACGATGGTTCTTCTTTATTACTTTTTTGCGACATACCTGCATAAAATGCTTCCACTTGTTTTTGTGTTACACCTTCATAAAAATTACCTGCCGATGCTTTTACAATATCCACATTGGCACTTAAATCTACCGCTTTACCATCTACTTTCGGGTCCCAGATAATTGGTTCGAGCATCTTAATAAATGATTCCATATTCATACCTTCCAAAGGAAGTTTAGCATTATCGCTTTTGCTCAATAATTCTTTAAAATAATCGAACGAAAAATCGGGAAGCATTTTGGCATTGCTATAATGATGATGTATTCCGTTTGCAAAAAACACTCGTTTGCTGTATTCTAAAAACTTCTTGTAATCATCTGTATTCTTATCTCCTGCGTAGGTGGTTAAAATAGTTTCGAGGGTTTTGCGTATCACCAAATTGTATTTATATTTCTGGTCCCAAAATATATCTCTGCCCGATAATCCTGCTTCATATAAATAATAGGCAAGTTGTTTTTGCTTGAGTGATAAATCAGAAAAACCTGGTACATCATAGCGCAATACTTGCACATCGGCAAAGCGGTCAGCCATTATTTCT
>CAILDT010000598.1 GCA_903833025.1 uncultured Bacteroidota bacterium
CTTTTGGTAAACAAATTAGAGCTATTGTAAATGCTTCTCAAACAGGTACAAGTGCCGCTTATCATTTCCATTTAACTTCAAGCGTTTCAAGTGATACTGCTAAAGCTGGAACTATAACCGCTAGTGACTTATCTTCTGTAGACTTTTTGTTATATGCTTATAGATTAATTCAAACAGCTAACGGCTGGCACCCCACAGCTTTATTTACTGGTGGTGGCTATCCTTTACTTTGTATAGGTAATGGGCAATATTTATCTACATATAACTTCGGTAACGATTCAAACCCTACTAATTATCAATGGAGTAGACACGCTTTATACTTTAAACCAGGTTACGAAGTATGCGGAATAACAACCAATAATCAATATTTAGTTATTGCTGCTGAAAGACGCTCAACTAATGCAGGGCGTAGTTTCCAAGACGGAATACTATACTTCTGGGACGGAACTACTAATTCACCTAACTTTACAATTGATATACCTATGGGCGCACCATACGGGATTTATACATTTAACAATGTAACTTACTTTGTATGTGGTGGTTCATTATTTGCATGGAGTGGTGGTCAAACAGTTATTAAGGTTAGAAACATTGGCTATCAGAACACTGATTACTTAAATGCAATCGATACGACTTTAGTAAATCCTAATATGATGACTACTAGATACAATTTACTTATGATGGGAATACCCAGCTCAAGTACTAACACTAATCTCACATATGGTATATATTCATGGGGTACAGTAGAACTTACATTTCCAAACAGTTTTGGTTTAAGCTATACGCTATCAAATGGTTATTTATATAATAATACAGGTGGAGTGTCTAATTTACAGATTGGAGCTATACAAAACTTTGTCGATTCCATGTACATCTCGTGGAGTTACACTTTGGCTGGTGTAACATATTACGGACTTGATTTACTAGATAATTATTCAACTCCAGCCTCAAACTTTAGTTGGCAAGGTCTAATTTATGACGGTGGTTCTAGGTATAAAGCTAAGAAAGCATTAAGACTTAAACTAACATTCTTACCATTACCTGCTAATACAACTCTTACACTACAATATTCACTAGACAGAGGTGCATTTGTATCCGTAGATCCAAATGGCAGTAATTCATACTCTGCAGTAGTTGGTGAAACTTCAATAATAGTAGAATTTGATAACATGAGGTTCTTTGAGTTTCAATATGGTTTTTTTGGTACATGTTCAAGTTCAGCCACTAGCCAACCAATTATTACAGGTATTACTATAGAGGTTGACCCATTAGAGGACGAACAAGTATTAAAGAAGGACTACAGTTAATGAATCAAGGTTTTCAATCAGAGGTTAACGCCAACGCACCAAATCGTTCGATGATGTATTCGATGTATACAACAACTTTCGGAAGTGCTGATTTTATGATTCAACCACCGAGTCCAGGCGAAGTAGGCAGTGGCTTTCCAACAGTTCCTTATTTATCTCTTGAAGCTTTACTTTACAATCAGCAAGCAAGCAACCCTAGTTCTGCCCCTGTTAATACAATGGCGGGTAGCAATACAGGTCAACAAGTTATACAATCTACTCAGTCAGCCAACGATGCTACTGGCACCCCACGTTCAATAATGGGTAATCAACAAACACCTTAGGAGTTTTTATGGCAGGAATAAATATACCAGAAGGAAATCAAAAACAATTTTTTGGTCAAAAAGTAAGCAAAGAAGGTAAAAATGTATATAACGCTTCTGATGCAGATTTAATATATAAAAACGATTATTCAACCCAAACCTTTTATAACTCTAATGGAAGTTTATCTTTTGGCTTAAATGTAGATGGAACTTATGGTATGCAAACATTAGATACTAATGGTTATTTGTTATTTGAAATGAGTGGTCAAACTTGGTATTGGTATGACCCCAATACTGGTTATAATGTTATGCAAGTAGGACTTCTTCCAGATGGAACCTATGGTTTTGCAGTAGCTAATGCAGGTTATAATGTAGCCGATGGTTACTAGATATGGCACTTAAAAACTTTCAAGATATATTCCTTGCTATACCTGAATATGGAATAGACCAAATTATTGGTGTATTTTCACGAACAATTACTATAGCAGCTCCAACTGCTCTACAAGGTTTTATTACACAAAACTATACATTTTCTACTGGTTTTAGTGATAGTTGTTATTTTCAAGGTATTTTTACTCAAAACGGTGGAACTACATATAATGATTTTGGTGCACAAACACCTAACTTAACAGCGCCTAATCCTTGGTTTCAAAGTGTAGACGTAGATGCTTATACAGATGCTTTTAATTTATATGTAAATGTTACTAATTATTATGACGTTTCACACAGCACTAGTTCTTCTTACACAGTTACTTTCAAAGTATATTTACTAGCCAAAAATTCTATGTTATATCCCATTGAACCTATAGAAACTAATAACATAATAATCTATTCATCTGAGAATAATTACCAAAAAATATTTGACAAAGGTACTATAGCTATAAATGTAGCTAGCGGGGCTAATGGAAGTACAGGTTCAATTACGCATGATCTAGGATACATACCAAAAGTTAAAGCATTTTTTTTACCTAGTAGCGCCCCAACAAATGTATTTGCATTAAATCAAGTAATTTCACCTGCGCTTGGTGATGCTCCTGCAATATACGCTAACATTACAACTAGTACTTTATATTTTTCATCTGACCAAACATATTTTACTGCTCCAGGAGTAACAGGTAATATTGAATGGAGGATTTATTATGACAGTTGATATAAATAAAATCATAGCAAGTTCAGCATTTAGCGGATTTAGTAATTCAAGTTCTGTTTCATTTTCATCTACCATAGCAGGTCAAACTATAGCTGCGGGTAGCTATGTATCATCTAGTGCTTTTGCAGCGTTAAATAATGCTAACTCCATCTCTCAAGTACAAATTAATCTCGGTGGCTTAGAAAGTTTTTGGAGAGTTTTACCTGGTAACTTAATAATTAATTATCCAAATTCAAGTGCTCCCAATTATCAAATAGAATTATTTTCATATTTTACCTCAGGATTATTAAGAGTTGATACTTATATCAGTAATCAAATCGGAACAGGTGTTACAATTCCAACTATTACTATTAGTTGCAGAGGTTTCATATTCAATTCACCATTTTAGTTTTTACAAACAATATGCTAAAGTGTATAATGTAAACTATTAGGCAACTAACCCAGCCCTCGAAGGAGGGTTTTTTTATATTTATGAATCCAAATCACGTAAATCAAGATGTAAACAACGCTAGGAATACAGGCAATCGTTTACAAAATCAATTTGACCAACAAGCTAATCAGACCTATGGTCAGTATCAAGATACCTATAATCAAGCACTAGGTTCTCAACAAGATTTAAAAGCTTACACCAGAAAAATTGCTGGAATGAATTATGGAGATATATACGGCCAAGATTTAGCTAATTCACAATCTAAATATGGTTTTGATCCAAAATCTTTAGCTCTTGCTAATAAAAACTTACTTAATACACAAACTGCTATGCAATATGCACCTCAATCTTCTACTCAAGCTGGTAATTATTATGGTGGAACTGCTGGTCAAGCTATGAGCGCATACCAAAATATGGCTGGTAACCTTAACACTACACTTGCCAACCAATCTAATGCTGTTGGTCAATATAAAGATTTATTATCTGCTACTCAAAATGAAGCCAACCAACAGACTACTCAACAACTTGCTGGCCAAGCCCAAGCATTAGGTGGATATGAAGCAGTAGCTCAAAACTCCACGAATATAATGAACAACGCTTCTCAAACCATGACAGCTATTGAAAAACTACAACAAGACCAAGGTACTGTTACTGCAGGTCAAATTACTGCTTACCAAAACGCATATTCAAATTATATTACTGCCCAAGCCGCAGCATCTACAGCTGCATCATATGCTCTAACTCAAAGAGCAACAGCTAATGCAAATAACTACAAACTTATGCAAGATGCTATTGGTGGAAAACAAAACGCTACTAATGCACAAATTGCTGCAGCAACTGGTATTCCAGAATCAGTAATTGCTGGTATGAGGCCTTACGGTGGCGCTCATGCAAGCGGATATAACCCTCAATCATATAGGCCTAGTTCTAATCTTAGTGTTGGCGAAGGTTCAAATCCAGGAACAATTACTCGGGTAATAAGATAAAATGGCAAATTTAACAGTACAACAACTAACTCAAACACCAAATCCTACAATTAATGTAGATTCTAATCAAGTAACACAAGCAAATCAAGGTGCAAATCAAACACCAAATCAAAGTGCAAATCAAGGACAACAACCGTCTTGGTGGGAAAAGCTATTACCTACAGCTGGAGGAGCTATAGGTGGAATACTTGGTGGTTTAGTACCAATTCCAGGTTTAGATGTTGCAACGGGTATAGGTGGAGCCGCAGCAGGTGGTGCTATAGGACAAAAAATAGAAAACATGCTTACGGGTCAAAAACAATCTACTTTGGCCGCAGGTGCTGAAAACGCACTTGGACAAGGTGCTGGAATGGGTCTTGGTTTAGGCGCTAAAACATTATTAGGATCTATTGCTCCAAAAGCGACAGAAGTGGCTTCAAGTACATTACAATCACAATTTAAGTCACCCGTAGATAAATCTGTAGTAGATTATTTTAATGCTTCTGGTGTAAATGATGCTAGACAAATTGGTAAGGCGGTTCCTATAGTTAGTGGTCCAAATGGCGCATATAATAACATGGTTAAAGATACACTTCAACAAGCTGGTCAAAATGGAATTAAAGTAAATATTAGCAACGTAGACAAACAATTGGCAGATTTATTAGCTGGTGAAAATCAAACAGGAGCTACAATATTAAATACCTCTCAAAAAAATAATGTTAATGATTTAGTACAGAGAACTTTATCAAGATTACAACCAGAAACGAGTGGTTTAGCCACCGACAAAACGACTGCTGAAGGTGCACAAAGCTTATTATTTAGTACTCCAGATAAAACCTATGAAGCTTTTACAACTTTAAGAGATGCAGCTAATGCAGCTTATCAGGGTAAAGGTTCTATTACTGGCACGGCACAAAATGCTACAGCAAACGTATTAAGCAAAATGGCTAGTTATTTGAAAGACCAATCTTTTGTTCCAGATGGTATAAATTCGATACCAATAACTGACGAAATGAAATCTACACTTATTAACAATATTAGTGGATTAAAAGACATCAATCCTGGTTTACATACAGCAGAAGTTAATAATATAACAAATGCCACAAAATTATCTGATCTAAATAAAATGCAAAGTAACTGGGTACAAGCATCAAAAGCACTACAAAAAGGAGCAATAACTGGCGCTACTAAAGTTGGAACAACTTCAAGTGATATAGCAGCAGGTTTAGCACCTATAAGTTTTTCTCACCCCCTAATGACCCTGGCTGGTTTAGCTATGAAATCTCCAACAGGGGATAGAGTAGGTACTTCTGTTTTATCTAATCTTGGTTCTACGCTTAACAAAGGAACTAAAGATCAAGCTACGACGGGTATACTTAAATCTTTAGGAATTACCAATAAGAACGCTGGATTGGTAAATAAAATAACACCGTTGGCAACTAGAGCAACAGCTTTAGGAGCAGCAAATTTACCAAATGTTGCTGGCAGCGGACAACCAACAGGACAAATAACACAAGGAGCAGGTATGCAAGGAACACAAGGAGCTGGCGGAGCAGGAGCACCTGGTCAAGACGCATTAAATCAACTATATAATCAATTATTGCAACAGGAACAATCAAGTTTTGGTGGTACTCAAACTGGTTCATTAATTAGTGCATTAAATCAATTAGCCCCACAAGTTAATAAACAACAAATAGCAGCCAACGCTATACAACAACTAATACCTGCTTACCAAAACGCTGGAGGCGCACAGGGACTTCTTGGTGGTTTAGAACAATATGCAACTGGATTAATACCTGGAACTGCTGCAAACGTCTATGGTAATCAGCAACAAGCCACTGCTGGCGCTCTAGGTGGTGCTTTAGGAATAAATGCTCAACAAGCTGGTGGACTTTTACCTTCTCTTATGTCAAATCAACGAACAGCCAATCCGCAAATTACTGCACTACAAAATCTATTAAGTTTGTATGGTGGTCAAGCCGCACCTGTTGCTCAGTAACTAAAGTTTCTCTAGTTCTTCTTGTATTGCTTCTGTTGGTATTTCTCTAACAATTAATATCTTGTCTTCTTTTTCTAAGTCTATTTCAAATACTAGGTTCTGTTCTTCTGGGTATCCAAACCTGTTATTGCAAACTTCATAAAGAAAGCCTGAGATTATCTTGTCTTTGTATACATTAAACTGACATGAGATGTTAACTAATTTAATGTAGTTATATTCTCTTTCGCTTAATTCGTGCATCTTTCCTTGTGATTCTTGGTCGGCTTTTTTAATCTTGCCCATTATAGCTCCTTATAGTTTTTTTAAGTCCTGATCGCTTGGTAAGAAATTATACACCTCTTTACTCTCCATAGGAAAAGCTTGAATAAAATCTTCATTAACGCTTCCATCTCTTTTGAATGGCTGAACTATATCTCTTGAATGGTCGTTTCTCTGCATGTTGTGATCGTGCTGTTTAAAGGTAGCATTATATCTACCTGTCATTTTACCGACATCTGGTGTGCCTTTATGATAGACCCCGTCAAGTATATAACCCATTATCGTGGCTTTACTGTTACATTAAGCTGTTGTTCTCTAAGTCGTTCTGATTCTTCCCATTCAAATTGAGCAGGAGTTTTAGGTTCTACTACACCAACTTCACCGTCTTGATTAATTCTATTGATGTTGCCACCATTATAACTTCCAGATGTAACGCCAATTTCAGGCTCTGGTTCATTAATCTTTTTTTCTAGTTTCTTTATGTGAGATATTAAATCTTTATAGATATAACCAACAACTGTGCCTATAAGACCAAAGATTATAATCTCTATAAGAGTTTTCATGTTAGTCGGACTTCATTTCCCTATCTCGATAGGTTATAGCAACTGATGTTGTTACAAGAGTAGATACTACACTGACGGCATTTCTGACAGTTTCCTTAACTACTTCTGCTGGGTCAATAATACCTGCTTTAAGTAAGTCTACTGGCTTGCTGGCATCTTTTCTTAAATCAAAGCCATGCCAAGGTTTAGAATTCATAAGCTCATATAAAGCTCCCTCAGGGTTAAAACCTGCATTCTCGACCAATGTCTTAAATGGTGCTTCAAATGCCTCTTGGAAGTCAGCTGTGTTCATTCTAGCTAGTGTTGTGCCACCACCTGGAACTATGCCATCACGAATAGCGGCTTGAGTGCTAGCAATAGCGTCTTCTACTCTTAATTGTACTTCACCACGTTCTACCTGTGTCGGAGCGCCAACCTTAATAATAGCTACTTTACCAGTTAAAGCACTTAATCGTTTCTTTATTTCTTCTTTATCCACAAGTGATTCAGCTTCTTCTAATTGGATTCTAAGGTCTTCAGCTCTCATGAGTATGTCTTCTTCTGCTCCCTCACCTTTCATAATGGTAGTGGAATAAGAATTAATAACTACTTTCTCGGCTGATCCAAGCATGTTTACTGTAAAGCTCTTAGCGTTCGCTCCTGTAGGAAATACTGTTCCGTTGGTGTATACAGCTATATCTTCAAGGAATAGGCTTCTAAGTGGCCCGTATACAGGCACATCAACAAGTGTAGGAAAGATGTTCTTATTAACTTTGTTTAAGGCTAGGGTAGCTAAAGCTTCGTCTACAACCTCACCAATGATTACTAAATCGCTACCTTTACCACCTGCTTGAATAATTTTTTCAAGGATTGGGGCAATATCAGATGCAGTAGTTAAAGTCTTTTCAGTTATAAATATGTCAGCTTCGTCTATCTTTGATTCAAGATTAGTTAAATTGTTTATTAGATATTCATTAGTAAAGCCTTTACGGAAATAAAAACCATCAACTTCTTCATCGTATGATCCGATTCCATCAAACTCCTCAACAATAATGTTAGATTCAAGGCCAACTCGTTCCATTACATCAGCAATCATATTGCCAATGGCTTCATCACTAGCAGATACTTTGGCAACAAATCTAGTTAGTTCTGGGGTAGTTTCAATCTTAATATCATCAATCTGTTGTATTACTTCGGTGGCAACTTTCTTTAACTTGCGTGATACAACCATTCTATTGTGCCCAGCACCTATTAGTTTCATGGCTTCTTTGTATAAATGATAGCTTAAAATAACAACAGCAGTAGTTCCATCGCCAACTAGTTTATTAGACTTTTCACTAGCCTGAACAATATATCTTGCTCCCATGTTCTCCACAGCATCTTCAAGGTAAACCTTACGAACATTAGTTACACCATCTCTGGAGCTTAGTGGATCGCCATAGTTTAATTCTAGGGAAGCATTACCTGCTCCTGGTCCGTAAGCCGCTTTAGCAACTCTGTATACCTTAGAAACACCAGCCATTAGCTTTTCTTCTAATTCTTTGTCATACCATACATCTCTAGAAATCTTTGACATCTAAATACCCTCTTACATCTTTATAGTTTATAAATGCGTATGTAGTTTCGTCTTCTGTAAATTGCGTTCCATCTTTGAAGTCTTCAAAAAATACTTTTTTAGTTAATAGATATTCGTGGTCTTCATTACAAACTGCTTTAACAAAACCAGATGTTTTAGTAGAGAATTGTTTATCTGGAGTAACAATTGTGCTGTATGTATCTGTCAATTCTATAAGTAGATTATCGTTGATTGGCGTTAACTCATTCATTGATTTATATTATACTACTATGCTATTATTAAGCAAGCAGACCAATACATAGTCCCAAGTAACTGGGGCTATTTTTAATTTAAGAAGGATATTATGAAAGTAAAAGCACTCATGAAAGACAAAAAGTACCACGGTGTTATTCCTCCTACTAAAGAAGATGCTGTATTAGCTAAGTCACATCTTGACCGTACTCTTAAACTTGAAAAAACTAAAATAGCCGAACATGTAAGTCAGAAAGCCAAAGCTAA
>CAILDT010000599.1 GCA_903833025.1 uncultured Bacteroidota bacterium
CAACAAATGTACAAAGCAATGTTCAAATCAGTAGTTCAGTTTTCAGCTGATAATAACGGAATCTGCATCACACGTCCCGGATATATGAACGGACTCACAATATTAAAACAAGTAATAAAAGACATCGAAATCGCCGAAGGCAAACAAGGTGTCGTAATCACCGGCACCACCGCCGACCGCAAAACCCTTTATTTCGATTTAACAACACTCTACATCACAGTAACAAACGGAGCAGCAGGTTTTGCCGACAGCATCAACAACGAAACACTTTACAACAACTTCAACAAATCCGATACAGAAGTAGCCGAATTCGGTTTCAATGCAATCGAAGCTAAAACAGCTCAACTAATTTTAGACGTAAACCCATACCTAACACCACTTGGCACCGATTGGGGAATAACAGCAACCGTAATGACAAACTTAGGAGTCGCACTTCAAAACTATACCGATGATATCGCAAAACCACGCCAAGCAGTAGTAAACCGAGACACACAAACACAAACCACACTACCCCCATTATTCACCGCAGGCAGAAAAGTATTAAAACGCACAATGGACAAAGCTGCAAAAACACTAAAATCAACACAATCAACTTGGTACAGCGATTACGAATTCTCAAAAGAACTAATAACCATCCACCACGAAATCACAACCGTAAAAGTCCTAATAACCGACAGCGTCACACACCTACCAATCCCATACGCAAAAGTTTCATCACCCGAAGAACACATCTCTAAAAATGCCGACCTAAACGGTTCAGATGTCCTATCACCATTCATCCCCGGCGATTCCACATTACTAATCGAAGCACCCGGCTATCATTCAAAAACAGTTCCGCCATTCCACATCAAACCAGGCGAAACACTCCACTTCAACATCGAGCTCGACCCAATCGTTTAAAAACATAAAAAAAACAAAAAGCCCCGAAAGGGGCTTTTTAATTACCATCAACCTCCCATAACTCACTCCACTTTCCTTCTCGAAATAATTAATAACCCAATAAAAGTAATCAACCCATTCCAAATAATAAGGTCGAAACCAAATTTGTAGCCGTTGAAGAGGGTTTCTGAATATTTGTTGAGGAAAAAACAAATAAATGGCGAAAGCACACATACAATTGGCACAAACATATCGTGTAGTTGTTTTTTGGTGAATAAGCCGAAGGCGTATAAACCGAGCAATGGTCCGTAAGTGTAGCCTGCCCAGGTGAAGAGGTTGTTGATTACGGAATCGTTATTGATGAGTTTGAAGATGATGATGACGATGAGTAATATGGCTGCGAAGGTGATGTGTACGAGGTATCGGATTTTTGTTTTTTGGTTTTCGGTTTTTGTAGGGTTGTCTCTTAATCCTAAAAAATCGATACAGAATACGGATGTTAGTGCTGTGAGTGCGCCATCGGCACTGGGATATGCGGCGGAGATGATGCCGATGGTGAAAAATACGGCTGATGCGGTGCCGAGAAATTGGAGGGCGATGGATGGGAATACGTTATCAGCCACTACTTTCATTTTAGCATCCAGTAGCAGTGGGACGCTTTGGTCGGCGGCATAAATATAGAGTAATGCGCCGAGGACGAGGAATATGATGTTTACGATAAGGAGGATGAAGGAGAAGGTGAGGACGTTTTGTTGGGATTCGCGGAGGTTTTTGCAGGAGATGTTTTTTTGCATCATTTCTTGGTCGAGCCCCGTCATAGCAATGGCGATGAACATTCCGCCAAAAAATTGTTTTGGGAAGAATGATTTTAATCGCCAGTCGGTAAAAAATATTTGGTTGTATTGCGAGTGTGTTATTTTATCGTAAACGCCGGAGATGTTGAGGTTTAATTTGTTCATTATAAAGATAACCGAAAGAACGACGGAGAGGAGCATAAAGGTGGTTTGAAGTGTGTCGGTATAAACAATGGTTTTTACGCCGCCTTGATATGTGTAAAGTAATATGAGGGCGAGAAAGACGGCTACTGTTGCGTAAAAGGGGATGTTGTAATTGTCGAATATAAAATATTGTAATACGTTTACTACTACATATACTCGGAATGATGCGCCTACCACGCGGGATATAATAAAAAACAATGCACCTGTTTTGTAAGAATAATTTCCGAAACGTTGTTGGAGGTATGTGTATATGGAAGTGAGATTGAGCCGGTAATACACTGGTAGCAGTATGTATGCAATAACTACATAGCCGACTAAATAGCCGAGTACTAATTGGAAATATCCGAAATTGCCTGTGCCTACTGCGCCAGGAACGGAGATAAATGTAACTCCTGAAAGGGATGCGCCTATCATTCCGTATGCTACGAGATACCATTTGGAGGAGCGGTTGCCGACGTAATAGTGTTCGTTAGTTGCGCCGCGAGAGGTGTACCAGGTTACTCCGAATAAAAAAACGGAGTAGAGGATTACGCAGGTGAGGATTATTGAGGAGGGCATTTTTAAGGAAATTATGAGTTATGAATTATGAGTTATGAATTATGTTATACTTTTGCAAACCTTTTTATTTGTGGGAACAAAGGAAATGAAATAAATAACAAGTTTTACAATATTGCAGATTACAAATTACAGATTAAAAAATAAACTATGTGTGGGATTGCCGGAATAATATGTTTTAATGAAAATGGGAGGGAGCATTTATCAAAAATAAATGCTGCTACTGCTGCTTTGCATAAAAGAGGACCGGATGGGGAGGGGATTTATAAGCACGGCAATGTGGCGTTGGGGCATAGGAGATTATCTATTATTGATACGAGCAGTGCTGGTTCGCAACCGTTTACTGATGCATTGGGGAGATTTACAATTGTCTTTAATGGAGAAATATTTAATTATAAAGAATTAAGAAAAGAGCTTGAGGTCGGCGGGGTGCAGTTTAAATCGGATAGTGATACGGAGGTGTTGCTTTATTTGTTTATTAAGGAAAAAGAAAAATGTTTGGAGAAATTGGATGGGGAATTTGCTTTCGCGATTTATGATACTGAAAAAGAAGAAGTTTTTATTGCAAGAGATAGGTATGGAATAAAGCCGGTTTATATTTATAAGGATGAAAATTATTTTTGTTTTGCATCGGAAATGAAAGGGTTGATGGCTTTTGGAATTCCGAAGGTGATTGACGAGGCGTCGTTGCAATTGTATCTGCATTTGAATTATATACCCAGCCCCTTCTCTATTTTTGAGAATGCTGTTAAACTTAATTCTGGAAGTTATTTGATTGTAAATAGTAAAAAGGAATTTGTGAAAGGGGAATATTATTCTATTCCTTATAAAAAGGAGTTAAAAGATGTTCCTGATTATGAAAGCGCAAAAAAGCAATTGAGGGGTTTGTTGGAACATTCGGTAAAACAACGAATGATTGCAGATGTGCCGTTGGGTACGTTTTTGAGTGGGGGAATAGATTCGTCCATTATTACCGCCATTGCGGCGCAACATACAAAGCACTTAAATACATTTTCGATTGGATATAAAGATGAGCCAATGTTTGATGAAACGCAGTATGCGGAGATGGTGGCGAAGAAGTATAAAACTAATCACACCGTGTTTGCGTTGAGTAATGAAGATTTGTTTAGCAGCTTGCATCAGATGCTTGATTATATAGATGAGCCATTTGCTGATTCGTCGGCTTTGGCAGTTAATATTTTGAGTATGCATACGAAGAAGTACGTAACAGTTGCGCTTTCGGGAGATGGCGCAGATGAACTATTTGCAGGATATAATAAACACGCTGCGGAATTGGAGGCAAGAACGGGTGGTTTGAAAGCTAACTTGGTAAAAGCTTCGCATCCTCTATTAAAGCAATTGCCTAAATCGAGGAATACAAAGACTGGAAATAAGATTAGACAGTTGCATAAATTTGCAGAAGGGATGAAACTGGATAATAAAGAAAGGTATTGGCGATGGGCAGGATTTGCTGGTGGAGATGAACTTTTTACCACGAAGGCGCAAAGGCACGAAGAATATGAAAAAAGAAAA
>CAILDT010000600.1 GCA_903833025.1 uncultured Bacteroidota bacterium
AATACACACCCAAGTGCTACAGATTAGCTCCCTATATTTTTCCTCTTTAAATAACAGATTAAAAACGTCCGTTGGCTTTCGCGAAGAAGTCGGCGGACGTTTTGTTTTTAAAAATCAGCTCACAATTATAAAATCTCAAACTTTAGAAGTTACATCTCTAATTAGAGATACGAAAATTCTAACTAGAGATACCGTATCTCTAATTAGAGATACAAAAACTATAACAGGAGATACAAAAACTATAACAGGAGATAGAAAAATGAAAACGAGAGATGCCATATCTATAATTAGAGATAGAAAAAATATAACGGGAGATTTATTATCTCTAACGGGAGAAATTTTAGGATTTAAACCATCAAACATATTTAAAGTAATACAAATCAATAAAATACATAAATAAACAATAAATAATAACTAAAACCAAAAACCAATGAAACCAAAAACTGTTACCCCCGAAATGATTTATTTTTTATTAACAAGGAAAGTAAAAAGTAAAAAAACGCTTAAAAACATCAAACCGATTATTTTGATGGCACTCTTCAAAACATTTCCTGATGTACTTGGAGATTTAAACACTTATTTTACAAATGCAACGGCGTTTGTTAATACTACCACGCATTTGGCTGTAAGTGCTGCAAAATTGGATGTTTTAAATCCTTTAATGACTGGCTCGGTTAATGCCTGGGATGTTATTTATCCGGCTTCGATAGGCGATAATTCCAATCATAATTTCAGGACGAAGCGTAATATTTTAATCGGGAAAATTGAAGTGTGTTTGTTGGATATTTTTGATAATATCCCTAAAGATTTATGGACTGTGGATGATAGAAGTACGCTTCGCCGTCCCGAAAAAGCTACTACTCACACGCACTCAACCGAATATCCAAATGCTCCAACTATTGAAACAAATAATATTCAGCATTTAGGTATTACTTTAAAATTTACGAACCCAGCAACTCCCGGAACTCAAGAAATTCCGGCAAAACAACATATGTATCTCGAAACATTTATTGGTCCGGCAGGATTAGCTGACGCAGATATTAAATGGTCGGATGGCGAAAATCTTACTCACTTTTTAGATACCATTCATTATTCTGATGCTCAAGTGGGGTTAACAGCTTATCACCGCGTTTGTTACGAAAGTACTCGTAAAGAGCGCAGCGTTTATAGTGCTGTGCATAAAGTAGTGATTACTTAGTGTTGTTTAAAAATCATAAAACAAAAAAAATCCCGCTCTTTAATTAGTGCGGGATTTTTTGTGGAATAAACATTAATCAATAAACGATAATCAATATTCTATATATTCGTTTCCTCTTAAAAAATTATATGCGAAAAATCTTTTCTTTTCTTTTTCTTATTTTAATATCTCTCCATTTTTCATTTGCTCAAGACCAGCATAATATAGATAGTTTGCAGGGTGAGATAACAAAGTTTGATGCGAAAAAAGTAAGTGCTTCCGTTTCGATAAAAGATTCTACAAAAGCAAATTTATTATATCAAATAAGTAAATTGTATTGGGATAGCAATCCTGATAAAGCAATGATATTTGCAAATGAATGTGTTTCGTTATCCGAAAAAATTGATTACAAAAAAGGTATGGCAAATGGAAACGAAAGTATTGGCGTTGTTAATGAAGTGAAGGGAAATTAAAGAGATGCCCTTATATATTATCAAAAATCGTTAACTGGATTTGAAAAACTTGGAAATAAAAAAGGTATCGCTTCATTATATATTGATAAAGGAAATATATACTACTATCAAGGTAATTACCCAGAGGCAATTAATCAATATTTTGAGAGTTTGAAAATTTATGAAGTATTGAAAGACAATAAAAGTATAGCAATATTATACAATAATATCGGCGGTATTTACATAAAACAAAATGATGCAGAATCGGCATTAAAAAATTTAAATACCTCGCTTGAAATCAGAAAAAAAATTGGAAACATAAATGATATTGGTGAAACATATATAAATATAGGTATTGCTTATGGCTTAAAACACAACAATACCGAAGCATTGAAAAATTATTATGAAGCACTGTCTATAAACGAAAAAACAAATAACAAACAAAACATTGCCATACTTCATAATAGCATAGGAAAGGTGAATGAGGAACAAAAAAATTATTCGGAAGCATTAAAAAACTTTTTTGAGTCGTTAAAAATAAGAGAAGAAATTTCGGATAAAATAGGTATAGCAAGCTCCAATATAGCCATTGGCAATATTTATAACGAAATGGATAATGCGCATTTTAAAGAAGCAATTGACTATGAAAGCAAAGGATTGTTGGTTGCAAAAGAAATAGGGGCGTACGATTGGATTAAAGAAGGATATAAAAACCTTGCGATGTTTAACGCCAACCACAAAGATTATAAAGCAGCGTACGAAAACCACGTTTTGTTTAAACAAGTAAACGATACACTTTTTAATTCGGAAAATGCAAATAAAATTACTAAACTAAAATTAGAATCGGAATACGATAAAAGAGATGCGTTAGCAAAAGAAGAACA
>CAILDT010000601.1 GCA_903833025.1 uncultured Bacteroidota bacterium
AGCCAGAAATACCAGAAGCACCAATTTTATCGAACGGAAGAAAAGATTCTACATTTGCCTACCACTATTATAAAACGCATTTTTTCGACAGTTTTGATTTTAGTGATAAAAGATTGTTACACACTCCAATATTTTTTAACAGAGTAAAACAGTATATGGAAAAACTTACTCCGCAAACGCCAGATTCAATAAATATTTCGGCTGATTATTTAGTTAAAAAGTCGAGTGCTAATCAGGAAGTTTACAAATATGTGGTGGTTTGGTTGACTTCATTTTATGAGAGTTCACAAATTATGGGAATGGACGCAGTGTTTGTGCATATGGTTAAAAATTATTACGAAACAAAACAAACGCCTTGGGTTGATTCTACTCAAATGTATAAGATAATAAGAAGAGCAAATATTTTAGGACCTATATTAATTGGTAAGAAAGCACCAAGTATTGTGATGCCGGATTCGACAGGGAAAAGTGTTTCATTATATGATGTGAAAGCAAAATATACGGTGGTTATTTTTTGGGATCACGGTTGTTCGCACTGTAAGAAAGAAGTTCCTAAGTTAGTGGAAATTTATAATACAAAGCTGAAAGCAAAAGGAGTAGAAGTATTTGCGGTGGAAACGGAAGATAAACCTGAGGATTGGAAAAAATTTATAATTGAAAATAAAATGCACTGGATAAATGTACATCAACCAGATGAATACCAACGAGCGGTTATAAAAACGTACTATGATATATATAGTACTCCTGTGATTTATTTGTTAGATGAAAATAAGGTGATAAAAGCCAAGCGAATTGATTCCGACCAGTTAGATAATTTGATAGATATGATAGAGAAAGAGAAGAAGCAAACGAACAAAAAATAATAGAAATATTAAATAAAAAATCCCGAATCATCGGGATTTTTTATTTAATGCGATTGATAACAATAGTGTTACCTCGCGAATAATCAAACTTCCAATCGTTTTCAAAAATTAAAGGCAAATAACGTTTGTATAAGTTAATTCGAGAAGTTAATTTATCCTCTGGCTCATCGTCTTTTGCGAGACCTGTAAATTCATAAGTAACCATTTTAGGGTGTTGTTGCATAAACATTTTCACCACTGCCACTATTGTATTCATCACTCTATATGTTTCGCCACGGTTGGTAAGGGAATATTCTTCGCCATCAAACTC
The DNA here is from genome assembly GCA_903833025.1 of uncultured Bacteroidota bacterium. GTDB lineage: Bacteria > Bacteroidota > Bacteroidia > 2-12-FULL-35-15 > 2-12-FULL-35-15 > 2-12-FULL-35-15. Next base: position 1,174 of record CAILDT010000601.1, read on the forward strand.
ATCGTTAGTAACGCCAAATACGATGGTTGCGTGCAAAATGTTGTCTTGTCGACGACCAAAACGCACCTCATAATTTATTCCACTGTCGGTTGTAAAATAATAAACACCAGCTGTGCTAATCGCAGGACGAATAATATCATATATTTCAACGGAGTGGTCGTTCATAATTTCTATTCAAAACTTTCGAGGGCTAAAATTAGAAAATAAAATCAGAAAATAGTGTAGGGAATTAATAAGCGATAAGAATTATAAATACCTTTGAACCTTATTATTTCAGCAATAGAGTTCAAAACAAAGTATGCGAGTAATCAACACTTTTTTTCTTGTCGTTTTTTTTATCACGGGTGTGGCACAAAATGTCAGTGTGATTAAAATTACTGATTTAGAAAAACGAATAATCAATAATTCAGACACTACTTATATTATTAATTTTTGGGCAACGTGGTGTGCTCCTTGTGTAAAAGAATTGCCCGCGTTTGATAGTATTAATACTGATTATAAAAGCAAAAAAGTAAAAGTGTTTTTGATCAGTATGGATTTTAAAGAAGAGTTAGAAAGTAAACTTTTATCTTTTATAAAAAGGAAAAATATTAAATCAGAAGTGATGTTATTAGATGAAACAAATGGCAATTATTTTATACCAAAAATTTCTGACCAGTGGAGCGGTGCTATCCCAGCTACTTTGATTGTGAACAATAAAAGTAAAACAAAACATTTTTTTGAAAAGAAATTAAGTTACGAGTTTCTTAAAAAGGAAATAGAGAATATTAAATAGAAAGTATAAACGTTAAGAAAAAATAAATATGAAAATAAAATTTATCAATATCATTCTTTTAGTTGTCGCTGCAGGCATTTTTATTTATGCTTATTTTATACATAATAACGATAAGCCTATTCGTTACCTAGCTATTTTTGGTGAGAAAAGTTATGAAGCAAAAGGTGGTAAAACAGATACGGTTTATCATACGATAGATAGTTTCAGTTTTACTAATCAGGATGGAAAAACTGTTACTGATAAGGATTATAATGGTTGCATTTATGTAACTGATTTCTTTTTCACTACTTGCCACAGTATTTGCCCGGTAATGAGCAATCAGATGGAGCGGGTATATAATAAGTATAAAGGAAATATGGAGGTTAAGTTTTTATCTCATACCGTGGACCCAGAAATTGATACTGTTGAACAATTGAAACGGTATGCTATACAACATAATGCAGATGCCAGCCAATGGAACTTTGTTACGGGAAGTAAAAAGGATTTATATGCAATTGCTCGCAAAAGTTATTTATTAAATGCGGAACAGGGGGATGGAGGACCAGATGATTTTATTCATACCCAAAATTTTGCTTTGATAGATAAAGACAAACGTATTCGTGGATTTTATGATGGTACTGACACCACCGATATGAACCAAATGATGAAAGATATGGATTTACTTTTAAAAGAAGAACATTATAAGGAGAAGAAGTAGTTTAGAATTAAATGGAATAAAAAGACGTTCAAGAATAATATTCTTGAACGTCTTTTTATTTTAAATTGATAAGTGATTACATCCAAATAGATAAAAAATGATTAAATTCTTTTTTTAATTCGGAATAGATTTTTCTGAATGTATCCATTTTCTCGTGCATTGATTCGTGGTCAGGAAACAATTTATGGTCAATTGCAACTGGATGATTGGTAGCATATTTTGCCAGCCATTCTTCGTGCTCGTTCACTCTGTGACTCAAAATATCCAATTGTTCTTTTTGAATACTAAATTGATTTTGGAAATGTTCCACCTGTTTACGAACGTCTTCTTTCGTGTTTTTAGAAGCAACTTCAGCCAATCGCTTTTGATAAATTTTTAATTCATCTACATAAAATTTTGCTTCACTTGTCCATAATTGATGTTCGAAATGTAAATCATCAATGTGTTTTAATTTTGATGTTGTTGTCATAGTTAT
>CAILDT010000602.1 GCA_903833025.1 uncultured Bacteroidota bacterium
GGATATGGACGGTTTAAGTAAATACCTTGGGAACAATTAGCAATGTAATTAGAGTTAATATTAATTGTGTTTTTATTTGCAGGGGTAATCCAAACTGCATACCTGCCAAACGAAGGGGCCCACGAAGCACCAGGGCAATCGTTAACAGTGCTGGTATTGTTAAAGGTATTGTTTAGTATGTATTGGTTCTGATAATTTTCAATCTCCACACCTTTACTGAAGTTGTGAAATGTGTTCGGCATATTAGCCGTTGTACCACCCACAGTAGCAGTATATCCGCCTGATGCAGCCCCCCATCCATAAATAGCAGTACCCGACATATAATAATATAAAGGACAAGGCGGAAGTCCACCTCCTTGTAGGCAAAGTGGTGGAGCTACTTCATCAACCATATTCTCAAACACTCCATTATACACAGTAGCATTGGAGTATATTAATTTAATGCCATAACCAAGGTAATCAAATATATTAGGTGCAACTGTATAGTTGCTACCATTTAAAATTTGCCCAATTTGCAAAGTACTATATATAGCTTCAACTCCTATCCATGACCGCGTTGCATTGCCAACATAAGGTACATCTATTAAAGTATTTGGGCAATTGCAAGCGGTGTTAAAGTTATAATTAGTAGCAACATAATCACTAATTATATTTGAGGAATTATTAATACCATTAAGTGGTGTAGTAAAATCTCTGCAAGTAAATAAAGAACCATTTATATAATCTTGTGCATTGCTATAATGAATTGCCATTCCAATAAAATTTTTATTAAAAACTGTGGAGTTGATTTGATATTGCGCTCTTGTTTCAATATATATAGCACTATCAGCATCCTCCAGAACACTACCATTTGAATTAATAAATGCCTGGGGACTCACATCTATTGTATTCCATAATGTTCCACATCCATGTAGGTGGGAACCCTCTAAATCAAGTGTTTTAAATGGATTAACAACAATCTTTGCATTTGATCCCATAAAAACATTACAATCCGATAGCGTTAAGTTTTGGTCTACAATAAATGTTCCATTTATAGAAAATGTTTGTCCTGTTACGGTTACAGGGTTTGTGTTAGTAGTAAAGCCATTTATTGCCTGCATTGCTGCAACATTAGTATAATTAAAAGTTTGGGTTCCGTTAGTACAACAGTTATTAATGATAACTGTAACAGGTTCAATATCAGTGCAGCCATTTAAAGTATATTCAATATAATATGTTCCGGCTGTAACTACAGCATTGGGATTATTTAGAGAAGTTGTCGCACTTGAATTTGTCCAATAAGTTAATATTCCACCTGATGTACTACCTGCTGTAACGGCAGCAGCAGTAATATCTACTGTTTGAGGTGAACATGCAGCAGGGGGGTCGGTTACTATAAATGTTGAATTATAGCAATTGTATTTTGCTATAAAAACACTTTCAATCCCTGATGAATTTAAAGTTGGTAATGTCCCAAGAGTAAAAGAAGATCCATAATAATCTGCAGCAATGTATGCATTACCACTGTTGTCAGCAATTACTCCAATAGCATCATCACCGCCATTTGTCATTGCTGATGAACATAAATAGTTTCCGGATGCATCGTACTTCACTATGTATGCTTGGTCAATATAACCAGCAGGAGGAACAACAGCAGAAAGGACATTCGCACCAAAATTCATTGTTGGACTTCCGAAACCTCCTACTACATATATATTCCCAGTATTATCTTCACTGACAGACATACCAGTTTCCCTCTGTGTTCCCCCAGCAGAATTTGCCCATATTACATTACCAGATGCATCGTATCTTACAACAAACATATCGTTACCGCCATAAGGTGTGAGGTTTGTACCCCCAAAAATAGATGCAGATTCAAGTTTCCCAGTTACATAAATATTATGTGAATTTCCAGTAATATCAGATGCTGTTACACATACTCCTTGTGCCATAGTTCCACCTGCTACAGGTTGTGGTTGTCTTCCCCAAACTGGTATACCAGCACTACTATATTTAGCGATAAAAAATCCATCGTTGCCAGGACCAGAAAAATTTGTTAAGGTGTTCCCTGCGAAAGTTATCGTTGAATTCTGGAAATAACCTGTTATATAAAAATACCCTGAACCATCACAACTAATGGAATTAACCCAATCATCCTCGACTTCTCCAACTGGCCCGCTCCCACTTACTGGAGTTGCCCATATAGGATTGCCATTAGTTTTATCGTATTTTACAATAAATAAATTAGTATAATTACCACTTGCATTAGAATTTGTTAATGTGAAAACCGGTATAGTATTTGGGATATTTATTTGTGAACTAGAAAAATAACCAGTTACATAAACCCCATTATTATCAACACTTACTGATGTAGCAATATCAACAACAGATCCACCACCGGACTTTGCCCATGCAAGTGTAGTAGAAGTTCCCAAATCATTATATTTAGCAATAAAATAATCAACATTACCTGATTGGGTGGTAATACCATAATTAGCAATTGATTGGCTACCATAGTAACCGACAACATAAACACCTCCTGCATTATCTGCACAGATTCCAATACCTGCATCATCACCAGCTCCTCCTGCTGATACCGCCCACTGCACAATACCAACTGAATTATATTTAACTACATAAATATCCCAACTGCCAGAGCCGCCATTGTTTGCTAAATTAAACGTTCCAAATGAAATAGTAGGACTTGTAAAATACCCTGTGATAAATGAGTTACCACTAACATCTGTACAAATTTGGTTATTATCTCCAAAGGGGGTATTTGTGGTAGTATTTATTACCCCACCTTTTGCCCAAAGCCAATTATTACATTGTGCCATTCCGCTCAATCTGCATATAGCAGAGAACAGTAAAATTAAAATTATTTTTTTCATAGTTTTTGTTTTTTTGATTAGTTTAAGTTATTAAGTCATTCATTACTACTAGTATCGTAATACAAAAAATGTATTTGAATATTGATTTAGATGCTGAAATAAATTCAGTATTACAAAACCA
>CAILDT010000603.1 GCA_903833025.1 uncultured Bacteroidota bacterium
AAACCACTGCCAATTGAAGATTATTAGGAATTTGTTCCAAAGGAATCCACCTCTTTTTCAATCTCATCTCTTTCCCTTCCATCTTCTGCTCCACACATCTTATCAGCATTAAGGGAGTAACCGGAATAGGTACCCAGCGAAATAAAATTACTGAAGCAATACTAATAATGAAAAACCATAACGCAGCTTTCCAACAAAATCGCCAAAGTTTTTTAAGAAAAGATTTCAATAAATAAACGTGAGAAAATTAAAAAACTTCAAACTTAGGGCAGTCGTGGGTACTTTGTTTTTCTAAATCCTCCGTACTCATTAATGGGGAAATGCCAACCATTATTTCATCGGAGTTTGCTTTGCCTGCCCTGAAGTTCGAAATGGTTAAATCATAAGCAAAACCGATGAGTACATTTTTATATACCCGCACCTGAATAATACCCGACACAGCATCGTGCATCCGATAATTTACTCCAACGCCAACTCTTTTTTTGTAATAAGTAATAAAATTAAAATTAACAGAAGGGATCGTACCTCTAAAATTTGACTGAAGATTGATAGCTGGAATGGAAACAAAATTATAATCACCCGAAATGATTTTTCGAGTCAACGTAATATATGCAGTTGGCAAAAGCTGTGTACCCGAACCAAGTATTTTATTATCGAACGATAAAGTGTTTTTATAAACATTATGCATCGAAACACTGAAAGAGAATTTTTTCGAGTAAAGATAAATGCCTGGAATAATATCAGGAACAAGTACTTTTCTTGCACCTTCCGCAAAAACAGGGTCATTAAGATCAAAAACTATATTAGAGAAAGCAACACTTTTTACACCTGCAGCAACACCAAATCCCAAACGAAATTTGGAAGATACCTTCAGATGTATAGCATACGAAAGGTAAGCTTGTTTGGTTGTGAACACACCAAATCTATCTTGTTGCACATAACCACCTATGCCGTGCCAGTAATGTTTATATCCTTTTTTGCCAAATGCGTGTGTGAAATTTGCAAATTGTGTTTGGGGTCCTCCTTCAAATCCTCTCCATTGGTTCCTGCTGCCAGCCAGTAAAGTGAAACCATTGGAAGAGCCAGCAACAGCAGGGTTTAACCCATAGTTATTAAGCGTGAATTGCGTAAATTGTTCTTCCTGTTGGGCATTTAATGCAACAACTGGTAGCGTAATAAACAATATTAGTTCTATTATTTTTTTCATCCTATCTCACTATGGACACACATCCTTTTTTAATATTCGATTTATCACTCTTATCCATATAAATTACATAATAGTAAGAAGCATCGGGCAAAGGCGCGCCAAACATATCTTTGCCATCCCAATCATTCAAATACAATCCTTTATGGTCATATACTTTTTGTCCTAATCGGTTATAAACTAAAATCCAAGCATTAGAAAAAAAAACTGCTTTATCAATAAACCAAGTATCATTATACAAATCTCCGTTTGGGGTAAACACTGGCTCTGGTCCCACATCACAAGGGTCTTCGCCAATCGTAACAGTTGCAGTTCCAATGTCTGCGTCTATTGCATCTGTTATTGTTACTGTATAAGTTCCTATTTCTAAATTATTTACCGACGAAGACCCTTGCCCTGACGTTGTTACACCATTACTCCAATTATATACATATGGCGGATGTATCGAATCTGTAACCGTTACAGAAGCCCAGCCAAGTGAATTATGATTACAAGCTACATTAAGAAAATTTGTTGTAGTAGTTATTTGTGCCGATGAAATACCTGTAATCAGTAAACAAACAAATAAATAATAAATGCAAATACGTTTCATTTTTTAATTACACAGTTTAGTTATTAATTCCTCTGCCATTATACTTCCTTTTTCCGCTGCTGTTTTTAATACTTCGCACGCTTGTGTTTTATCTCCGTGCTGATACATTGCAGTTGCCATTCCTATATACGCTTCTTTATATTTTGGGTCCAACTGTATTACCTTTTTATAATCTGCAATTGCTCCATCATATTCTCCCGAAATATCTTTCCAAAAAGCACGACTATAATAAGCATTCAAATATTTCCCATCTATAGTAATTGCTTTATCTAAATCTGTTATTGCTGCTGGATAATCTTCCATATACCCCTTTGCTAATCCTCTGTTATAATAACATTTAGCGTGATTCGCATTCAACTCTAGCGCACTATTAAAATCTTTTATCGCCCCCGGATAATTCTGCAATTGTGCTTTTGCATTCCCCCTTTCATAGTACGCATCAAAATATTTGGGATTTATTTTAATTACTTTATCAAACAACTTAATAGCATCTTTATAATTTTCTCCTTTCAAATATATCGTTGCCAACAAACAATTCGCGCTATCATAATTCGGATTTAAAGACAACGCATTATCTAAATCGTGAAGTGCCGCTACATCATCTTTCAACGAATCATTGATCAATGCACTATTATAATATTCAACAGCTGAAATTTGCGCAATTGTAAAACTGCCAATCAAGGAAAGTGAAAATAACAGTAATAATTTTTTCATCTATATTCTATAATTCTATTTCAGCAAGTTACCCAAAGCATTATCAAACAAATCTTTTGCGGCTGCCACTGTTCCAAAACTCGTTTCATCTATTATCATTTCTTTCCCTTTCACATCTCCCAAATATTCAAACTCCGCTCTCGATTCCATCATCAAATCTATAAATTTATCTTCGTCTTCTTTTTTTACCGATACAATAATACGACTTTGTGATTCACCAAACAAGAAAGCGTCTTTTCTTATTTCTTCGTCTGAATTAATATCAAACCCCAAACCGTTCGGCATCGCACTTTCCAACAACGTAATAAACAAACCGCCATCCGAACAATCGTGCGCCGACTGAATAGCTTTTTCTTTTATCAACGTCTTCACTGCTTTCTGCACTTCATACTCCTCGTCTATATTAAACATAGGAGCAGGTGTATTCTTAATTTGATGATACGAAAATAAATATTCCGATGATGCTATGCAATTCTTTGAACTTCCAATTAAATAAATTGAATCCCCTTCGTTTTTAAAATCCAATGTCATTCTGTTTGATTTATCTTTCAATACTCCCAACATTCCTATCGTTGGTGTCGGAAACACTGGTCCTTCAAATGATGATTGATTATAAAAACTCACATTACCTCCCGTTACTGGAGTTTCAAATTTAATACAAGCATTACCCATTCCTTTTATAGCATTTACAAATTGCCAATAAACTTCTGGGTTATAAGGGTTACCAAAATTCAAACAATTAGTAATAGCAGACGGCTCACCACCACTGCAAACTATATTTCTCGCTGCTTCCGAAACAGCTATCGAACAGCCCACTTCAGGGTCAGCATTCACATATCTAGCATTACAATCTACCTTTAATGCAATCGCTTTATTTGTTCCTTTTATGTTAACTATTGCAGCATCCGATGGCGCATTCGTACTCATATTTGCAGTACCTACCATCGAATCGTACTGATTATAAATCCATTTTTTAGAAGCAATATTTGGATGTGTAATTAAAAAATTAGCAACTGCCTTTAAATCTTTCGGCTCTTCAACACTTTCAATAGTAAATTTTTTTGATTCTTTAAAATAAGCAGGTTCTTTGTAATCCCTATGATATACTGGTGCTCCGCCTCCTAATACTAAATCGTGTGCAGGTACATCGGCAACACATTCATCTCCTACAAAAAATTTAATTCGCTTTGTATCCGTTACAGTGCCAATCATTGCGCAATTCAAATCCCATTTATCAAACACTCTTTGTATTTCTTTTTCTCTTCCTTTTTTTACTACTATCAACATTCGTTCTTGCGATTCCGAAAGCAATATTTCAAACGGTTGCATATTAGCTTGGCGAGTAGGCACTCTATCCAACCATATCTCCATTCCGTGTTCGCCCTTTGCACTCATTTCCGAAGTAGAGCAAATAATTCCTGCCGCTCCCATATCCTGCATCCCAACCACAGCTCCCGTTTTTATTACTTCTAATGTTGCTTCCAATAATAATTTTTCCTGGAATGGGTCTCCTACTTGTACCGCAGGTAAATCCTTTGCCGAATCTTCCGTAATATCTGCCGATGCAAATGTAGCTCCGTGTATTCCATCTTTCCCAGTTGCCGAACCTACTATAAACACAGGGTTTCCAACTCCAAATGATGTTGCCGAAATAGTTTCTCCCACTTTCACTATCCCTGCACTCATTGCATTTACTAATGGATTGGTACTATAACAGTCATCAAAAAATACTTCACCACCAACAGTAGGTATCCCGAAAGCATTGCCGTAATCCCCTATTCCCTTCACCACTCCTTTCACAAGCCACTTTGTTTTTTCTAATTTAATATCCCCAAATCGTAATGAGTTTAGTTGTGCTATCGGTCTTGCGCCCATCGTAAATATATCTCTGTTTATCCCTCCAACACCTGTTGCAGCTCCTTGATACGGCTCTAATGCCGACGGGTGATTATGCGATTCTATTTTAAATGCACAAGCCAATCCATCCCCAATATCCACTAACCCCGCGTTTTCTTCTCCCGCTTCTGCTAATATAAATGGTCCTTTCTTTGGCAGTTTTTTTAACCATACTATAGAGTTTTTATACGAGCAGTGCTCGCTCCACATTACCGAGAATATACTTAACTCCGTAAAGTTGGGCGTCCTGCCCAAAATAATTTTTATCTTTTCGTATTCATCAGGTAACAAACCTAATTTTTG
>CAILDT010000604.1 GCA_903833025.1 uncultured Bacteroidota bacterium
ATATTTTAATACTATTTTTTTTAATAATAAAATATATATGCAAGATAAATCGAATGATGGTGAAAATAAAGTTGTAGAGGATATATCTGAAGCCAATACAATTATCAATAATAATCCATTACTTGTCGAATGGACTGAACATCATGAAAAAATCTTAATCGATTGGACTGATAAAGCGACTTGTTATAAATGGTTACACGAGAAATCACAGTATGAATTCGCGAAAAAAAGTCGATGGTTCACTATACCGGTTATCGTTATGAGTACGCTCACTGGAACGGCGAATTTTGCACAAGATAAAATACCCGCTCAATATTTAAATATGGCGACAATGGTTATTGGAGGTGTTAATTTAATTGCCGGTATTATAACGACCATACAGCAGTTTCTGAAAATAAATGAATTAAATGAATCACATCGAGTTAGCGCCATCTCGTGGGGCAAATTTCAACGCAATCTGCAAGTAGAATTAGCCAAGGCCCCGAGTGAACGCACACAAGCAATTCATTTAATTAAAGTCGCAAAAGAAGAGTACGATCGCTTGATTGAAACCAGTAACCCTATTCCAAACCATATTATTGCTTTATTTAAGAAGACGTTTTCGGGCGGAGAGATTGAATATGATAATCAGAATATATCAAAACCTTTGAATAATAAACAGCTTTTATTTAATGAATTATCTAAACCTGAAATTTGCGACGCACTTGAATCGGTGAAAAAATCCGTCTATAAAGAAACGTCGCTCGATATTGAAAATAAGAAATTAAATTATGAAAATGCGGTTATGGCTGCTAAGCAACAATCTCTCATTGAATTAGAAACAAAGAAGAGAAAGATCGTAGAGAATTTCATTCTTTCGTTTGAGAAAGAGACGAATCGTCTACCATCCAAAGATGAAATTATTGATAATATTGATATAGATATATCGCCCTTTATTATTGCTACAGTACTGACCGATATTGAAACTAAACATGTCGATAATTCTTATTCGGATGCTTGATTTTACAAAAAAATTGAAATGACCTTTTTTTGTATATATATTCAACAAACAACAACTTACAATGGCATCCACTAAATTAACCAACGCTAAGAACGCTAATAACGCTAAGAACAGTAACGAATTATATTCCATCTTTACGCGCAGTGAAGCGACAGAACTAGTGTCGTTTTATCACGAATGTCAAGGGACTCTTGGTGGTTTTGAACTATTATGTAGTTCCAGTAATATTTTAGACAACATTCCGTTGAAATATTTGAATAACTTTGTTATACAAGTCTTTATTACTATTGACGCATTGCAAACATACGTATCGATTCGCGATTTGCCTGACATCCAAGACTATGACGATTTGGATGTCGTATTGCCTCAAGGCAAACATACGGTAAGAATGCTGCACTATGCAGTCGATAATTATATCTATAAACAGAATTTCAAAAAAAATAATGTAAAACGTATAAAAGAAGATTTGCGCGATTGTTTTATGGAAGACGCAACATGCACTGTTTGCCAAAAAACACAACCGGAAGAATATTATTTCAGCACGATCTATGGTATGGATAATCCGGTTTGCACCAAATGTGTTGAAAACAGCGAAGGTGAAACGGTTGATAGTGAAAAGAAAGACGCAACCTATGTAGAAGAAGAAGAAAGCACTGATGATGATGACGATGATCCTGCACCGCAATATATCGTGGATTTTGTAAAAGAATGCGTCGGAGCTAAAAAAGGACATGCTGTTCGGTCATATGAAATTATTGCAGCCTTCAAGGAATGGTTTCTGGAGTATAATACTTCATATAGCAGTAAAATTGTTCCCAAAATGTATGATGTAATTCACTATATGAACTCGGAGTTTGACACATCTGAACAAGGCGGTGTATGGTTCAATGTCGAGCTTATTATTCAAGATAATGAAGAAGATGACGATGAAGATTATGAGCCGGAAGAAGACTCGGAAAGCAGTGAAGAAGATGATGATGAAAGCGATGATGATGAAAGCGAAGAAGATGAAAGCGAATCGGAAGAAGACTCGGAAGAAGACTCGGAAGAAGACTCAGAAGAAGACTCAGAAGAAAGCGAATCAGACGGGGTTGAAGGGGAGGATCCCCTTAATGAGTGCGAATGCAATGAATGTATTTGGTATTTAGAAGGTTGGAAAGGTGGCTGGGAAGCCGCTATGAAACATATTAAAAATACAACAGAAGATGATTTTATTGATAATCCATCTCGGTGTACAAATTGCGCAACATTCTTCAGTTATGTCATGGTTTGTTCTGGTACATGCGGTGGTACTGTTAAATACTGTTCATACAAATGTCAGAAATCCCATTGGAATAAAACTCACAAACATGACTGTGAAAAATTATAAATAATAACATCCGTATTGCATTTTACTATATTTTTTTACAATATATAAATATTGTAAAAAATTGATTTAAATAAACTCGTTGAACTTATAGCATTAACCATATAACTAAAATGAAGATCGTATTTGCATCAGTTCGTAAAGTTCAACAATTCGCCGCAATATTCGCCAACTTAAAAAATTTCACCGATAATGTCTGTATTTATTTCAGACCAAACGGCCTGTATATTCAGTGCATGGACGACAGCCACTGTTGTTTATTTGAATGCGATTTAAAAGCCAGCTGGTTCAAAACATATGAATTTGCCATAGACAATGATCAAGGCTTTATCGGCATTAATATCGGCATGTTAAATAAAGTATTGAATACATGGAATGAAACACAAACGCTCACTATCGAATTAGAAGCCGGCAGCGATAAAATCGACATTAATTTCGAGAAGAGCGATAATAACAATAACGTCCATTTTGATAAATTCTTTGAACTCTCGCTCGTGTCGCTCGAGTCGGATCTAATGGACGTGAAAAAT
>CAILDT010000605.1 GCA_903833025.1 uncultured Bacteroidota bacterium
ACGATTCCTTTGAAGGGGGAGGTCCGATACAAACGGCTTCATCGGCAAACTTTACGTGCAACGATTCCTTATCAGCAGTGGAATAAACACCCACTGTTTTAATACCCATTTCTTTGCACGTGCGGATAATTCTTAAAGCTATCTCGCCTCTGTTTGCTATTAATATTTTTTTAAACATATTTAAATTTATTGAGAAATGATTTACCGATTTATTGATTTACCAATGCACCGATTATACGCATTGGTAAATCGGTACATCAAAAAATCGGTACATTAACTAGGGTCTACTAAAAATAATGGGGTATCATACTCAACCGGAGTAGCATCATTCACCAACACTTTCACAATTTTCCCTTTGATGTCTGATTCTATTTCGTTAAATAATTTCATTGCTTCGATAATACAAACAGTTTGTCCGACAGTAATATCATCACCAACATTAACAAACGTTGGTTTGTCCGTTCCTGGCGAACGGTAGAACGTACCAATCATAGGCGATTTTATGGTTACATACTTTGCCGAATCATCCGCCACTGGTGGCGCCACTTCCGGTGCTTTTGTTTCTGCCACAGGCGCAGCTATCTGATGAACTACTGGAGCAGGTGCGGCTTGCACCATTGGCGCAACAGCTTGCTGAACCACTACTTGTTCTTTACCTTTTCCGGCAGGAGTTTTAATGATAATTTTAATATCTTTAGTTTCCACTTCCACCTCGCTAACCCCCGATTTAGCTACAAACTTTATCAGGTCTTGAATTTCGTTTAGTTTCATCTTATTTATTGTTTAATGGTTATTAAATATTCTTGTTTATTTACTATCATACCCCCACTTAACATACACCGCGCCCCAAGTAAAGCCAGCACCAAATGTAGATATAATTAAATTATCTCCTTTTTTCAATTGAGATTCATAATCCCAAAGGCAAAGCGGAATAGTACCTGCTGTTGTGTTTCCATATCGTTGAATATTCAGCATCACCTTTTCAGGAGGCACACCCATCCTTTCGGCAGTAACATCAATAATCCTTTTATTTGCCTGATGAGGAACAAGCCAATTCACATCTTCTGATTTCAAATTGTTATTCTTCATTATTTCTGCGGATACATCTGCCATACCAACTACAGCTCTTTTAAATACAGGTTGTCCGTCCTGGAAAACAAAATGTTCCTTTGCATCCACTGTTTCGTGAGAAGGTGGTTTTACCGAACCTCCTGCTTTTTGGTGAAGATATTTTCTTCCTGAACCATCCACACCAAGTATAGAATCAATAACTCCAGTGCCATCTGTACTAGGTTCCAACAATACAGCACCAGCACCATCACCAAAAATAATACACGTAGAGCGGTCGGTATAATCAAGTATCGCCGACATTTTATCAGCACCCACAACAATTACTTTTTTATATTTCCCTGTTTCAATAAATTGCGAACCGGTAACCAATCCAAAAACAAAACCTGAACAAGCAGCTGAAAGGTCGAAACCCCAAGCGTTTTTTGCACCTACTTTATCACAAATAACATTGGAAGTAGAAGGGAAAACAAAATCGGGAGTAACAGTTCCTACAATTATCATATCAATATCAAGCGCAGAGATTCCTCTTTTCTGTAGAAGAAGTTCTATTGCCTTCACGCACATATCGGAAGTTCCTAGGCCTTCGCCTTTTAATATTCTGCGTTCTTTTATTCCTGTACGTGTTTCAATCCATTCGGAAGTAGTAGGCACTAATTTTTCCAACTCGGAATTAGAAAGAACATAATCGGGAACATAACCCGCAACAGCGGTAATAGCAGCGGTTGTTTTCATAAATTATTTAAATACGTTTTTAATCTTTTCCGAAAGCTTTGCTTCCACAACATCTTTGGTAAGCACAATCATATTTTTTACAGCAAATGCGTTTGATATTCCGTGCCCAATCATTACTGTTGAGTTTATGCCAAGCACAGGAGTGCCACCATATATTTCATAATTGAATCGTTCAAAATATTCGTCTTTAATACCTCTTCTTTGAATCAATTCGTAAAATGCTTCTTCCTGTTTTAATACTACGTTGCCAGTAAATCCATCACAAACTATAACATCGGCTTTATCGTTAAACACATCACGTCCTTCCACATTACCAATAAAGTTAAAGTCTTTTGAATCTTTCATTAATCCGTGAGCAGATTGAGCCACCAAGTTTCCTTTCTCCGGCTCTTCACCTATATTTAATAACCCTACTTTCGGGTTTTTTATTCCATAAACATATTCAGCAAGGATAGAACCAAGTACTCCAAATTGATATAAAACATCTGGTTTGCAATCAGCATTAATACCCACATCGAGTATCAAACCCACGCCACCGTGTTCTTTCGGAAGTATGGTAGTAATGCAGGGACGAATAATTCCGGCGATAGTTTTTATGGTAAGCATACAGCCAATAAGCATTGCGCCAGTGTTTCCGTTACTTGCAAAGGCATCAATCTTACCCTCTTTTAAAAGTTGAAACCCAACTACAATGCTGGAGTTGGGTTTTTGTGAGAAAGCTTTGGTAGGATGTTCGCCCATTGCTATTACTTCTGGCGCATCCACAATATCGAAGTTGGCGGCGTCTGCATTATGACTTAAAAGCCCTGCTTCAATTTGTGTTTTATCACCAATCAAAACAATTCTAACATCGGACGGTAATTCTTTATAAGCAAGCACTGCCCCCGAAATAGTAGCCTCGGGTGCGTAATCTCCGCCCATAATGTCGATACCTATCTTCATAAAAGAATAATTAAGAAATTACAGATTTCAAATTGCAGATTTTGGTAATATGTAATCTGCAATTTGCAATTAAATAACTAAGCAGTTTTTTTCTCTATGGCAAGTTTTCCTCTGTAGTAACCGCACTCTCCACATACTCTGTGGTATAAAGTTGGTGCACCGCAATTAGAGCAGTTCGACATTGTAGAAGCTACAGCTTTGTCCTGTCCTCTTCTGCTATCTCTTCTCGATCTTGATAATTTTCGCTTTGGATGTGGCATTTTCTTATTGTTTTATTGTTATTTTATTATTAATTTAATTTTATATTCTTTAATCCGTCCCACCTTGGGTCTGTTTCTTCTTGTTTTTCTTCTTTTGTTAAATATTTCTTTACTTTTTTCAACATTTCCTTATCGCAAGTTGGTTTTCCTTTTTTATCAAGCGGGTGTGTTCGTTTGATAGGTAATGATAAAGTTATGTACTCATATATATACTGCGACAAATCCAGCTGATGTTCGTTCGCGGCAATGGTAATAATATCGTCATCTTCATTATCATCATCTGCACCGCCAACTTTTACTATGAGTTTATATTGTCCTTCGAAAGGGAAATCGAACTCGGTAGCGCATAGGTCGCAAATCATTTTTGTTGTTCCTGAAATCTCAAACTGAAGAATCATCATTTGTGATTGTTTCAGCAGGTTGAGGTTTACTGTTATGTTTCCTTGTTTAATTTCAGAATAATCAAGGTTTTCAAAGAACTTATCTGTTACTTTAAACTCAAACTTGTTTTCCCCTAAAGGCAAACTTACAAACTGAATTATATACTCTTTTCGGGTTTGCATTTCATCAAGTTTTAAAGAAAAGAGCGCAAAGGTAAAAAAATAAGCTTTACGTCAAAATGTTAAGGAAAATTTAATTTTTTGGAAAGAATAAGGGAATATTCTTGAATTTTAAATAAAAAGGGATGATTTTCCTTAAGTTTCTATTTCGTCAAACTCAAAGGTACAGTTTGAGTCATATCTACAGGGAAGTCTTTTTTAACAAATAACTTACCTGCACGCAAGTTTCCTTTTAATCCTACCTTCACATTCTTACTCATTGCCATTGCAATAATTTGTGGAATATCGGTAATCATTAAACTAGAGAAATCGGAGGTGATATCAAAAGTATAGCTGTCTTCGGAAAACTTCCTAATCTTCACATTTTTTGCTAGGTGAGCTTTTCCTAATTTCAATCCATTTAAAGTAACATCAAATTCGGATTTATAGACGGTGAACGAAGTGTTATTTGGATTTTTTATTCTGGCAGTTATTTCTGCTTCCGCACCATTTTGCGAAAGCTTAATCATCCTCACACTTTCTACTCCGCTAAAGGTAACTTCCTTAAAATCTCCGCAGGAAGAAAAGAGAAGTAATAATAAAGAACAAAGAAGAAAGGATGTTTTTTTCATTGGTAATTATTCTATCAGTGTATTAATCTTTTTAATTAATTGTTTCAGAAACGATTCCTTAACCCTACAAACCTTATAAAGTATTGTTGAATGATTTAAAACAAATATTTTATGACATCGTACAAAACTATTTAATGGCAATGGAGTATCAATAAAGTCAGTTGATTTTATTGATATTGATAAGTCATCGGCTTTTTCCTTGGAGGTAATTTGAACTAGTATATAATCGCCTGTTTTGTTCACATCAGCATTTGAAATAACTAATGCAGGGCGTTTTTTCATTTTGCTTCCTTCGGCAAAAGGAAATGGAACCACAACTATGTCGCCTCGCTGATATACCATTTAAAGTGCCTTATCCCAGGCATCATCTTCTTTTGAGTTCCAATCTTCTGCTAATGATTTTTGGGATAATAAACTAACGGCATCTGTTTTAGGTTTCTTCACTTTCTTTGTTTCCTTTTTTTCAGAAACTATTTCAATGTTTAATGATTTAATAATTTTCATTAACGAATCATAAACCTTTTGGCTTTTTACTTTTATAGTGAGTTCCATTTTTGTTGTTATTAATATATTTTGCAAAGATAATAAAAGCTATCTGCATTAATACTACTTGCTCCCTTCAGCGTAATATTGATAAAAATAAGGTATAGTTTCAATTCCTTTTAAATAATTAAATACGCCATAATGTTCGTTTGGAGAATGTATCGCATCTGAATCTAAGCCGAAACCAAGCAATACAGTATCTAATCCAAGTTCTGCTTTAAACATAGCAACAATAGGAATACTTCCGCCACTGCGAACAGGTATTGGTTTTTTGCCAAAAGTAGTTTCCATTGCTTTGCTTGCTGCTTTATATGCAATAGAATTACTTGGCGTTACTGCGGCCTCTCCACCGTGATGAGGTGTTACTTTTACGGTAACAGAAGATGGTGCAAGCGACAAGAAATATTTTTCAAACTGTTTAAATGTTTTATCCGATTCTTGATAAGGAACTAAGCGCATAGATATTTTTGCATACGC
>CAILDT010000606.1 GCA_903833025.1 uncultured Bacteroidota bacterium
ATAAGATTCTCAATTTCTATTTTATTTTTAACCTTGTATGCGGCATGTAAAATAAAATTATCATACGTTTTCTTATGACATTTTATTCGCTCAGCCAAATTATTACTTTGGCCAAATTTAATTACGGTCTCGTGATACATTTTGTGTCCGGGTATGCCGAGTGTTTTATTATCTATTTTTCCGATATATATGCACTGAGTATTTAGAGGAAATTGTTCGATGATCGTCTTTTCTTTTAATAATTCTTTATCTTTCTCGACGTTTTGAAGTTGGTCAGTTTGAATTTGTAACTGTTTTCTCATTTCACTGCTTTCTTCATTAACAACTTCTTGAATGATTTGTTCCATCTTTAAAAAATATTCGTGTATTTCATCGGCTTTTTTTGTGCCGGCTTTCAAACACATTGATTTAAAGGTTTTAACGTTTAACATAAAAACTTCTTTGTTATGGCCTCCTTTGACATGAGTTGTTTGCTTTTGTTGCAACAAAAGCGATTTTTTATAGTCTCGTTCAATGACAAAACATTTTTCTAATAATGATTTTGCATTACTTTTTTGACTAAACCCCATCCACTTCCATACATTATCCAAATCAATGACAAAATCATTAATATAATCATAATTAAGATAACAGTAAAAACTAGATAAAAACATTTGTTGTTCAAAATCAGTAAATTGTTCTTTAATTTTTGTGAGCATTTTTATATTATAATCACTTGATAGTTTGGTAATCGGATTATTTTCAATCAGTTCCACGATATTTAATGCCATTTTATACTTTATATAGTGGTTTGTCTTTATATTATATTTATTGTTATTGTTTTACAGAAACGGAAACAATAAATAACCATGTTTGCTCCCGCAGCCGCGGTAGCGATAATTTTGCGCCCTAGTCAAATTTTATAACTATCTCCACCTCTTCCTTCTTGATGCTCTTAGTAGCCGATATTGACAACTCCTCCCGTAATTTTCGCGTCTTCTGTGTCCCAGTCGTACCCCCTTCTCTGCGCTTCGCGGTGCTATTCCGGCTATTCATATCTTTTTCAATGGCTGCATAATTGCTCTCAATATAATCGATCACATTATTTTCAAACGCCCATTTAAAAAAGTTCAATTGGCCTAAAGTGGTTTGCAGATGGGTGTTGTTTTTGTACGGGACGCTGATGCGTTCCCAGCGGCAGAACGGGTCAAAATTTTTTTTCGAATATGACCTAAGTTTGAGCTTATAATCGACATAAACTTTAAACCTTGAACCATTTGACAAAGTATAGACCGTATAATCCTTCTTCGCAAAATTTGTCGTAAACCAGTCGACAATGCGGAGCGAAATATTTACGTCGCCGTTAATTATCCGCAGCATGCGCTCCAAGTTTTCACTCTTTTCAACACCAGTTTCTTCGTCAATAGTCGTTTTATAATATTGCATCAAATTATTGAGTAAGAGAGATTTCTGTGAACAATAGTTCTGTGTCATCTATTCGTTTAAATTTTAAGAACGAAATATATTTAAGTAAAGATTTTTATATGTTATTATTTTTAATTATTATGTTCTCCAATTTTGAATACCGTATTTTTATACACCTCCACTGACATACATATAATTTTGAATACCGTATTTTTATACACCTCCACTGAGGTGCATAAAAATATATTAAGATACGACGCACGTTTGATGTGGCCGATAATTAAACGCTTCATCTGTAAAAGAAACGGTGAAAGGATATTTCCGACCATCAGTCGATTTCTCGTAATCTCTAATAGCGCCTAATAGACAAAACCGGCTAATTCGCGGTTCACTCATGAGTCCATCGGTTAATGTATTAAATCTTTTCCGAGTCTCTTCGTCAATATCTCTATTAAAAACGGCACTTAATTTTTTAGCATAAGTTTCGTCATGCTGATCGTAGCTGGCCGCGCGATACTTTTTCAAAGTTGGCTCTACTGCTGTGTCTGCTACTGTGTCTGCTACTGTGTCTGCTACTGCAACTGCTTTTACAGCGACAGCTTTTGCTGCTTTGGCTGCGGTAGCACATGCTTCGGCGAAGACCGCGACGGCTTCTGCTACGGCTAGGACTGTCGCGGAAGGTGTTTGTTGCACTGGTGCTTGTTGTTGCGCTGGCTGTTGTTGCACTGGCTCTTGTTGCACTGGTGCTTCTTGTTCAACTACTGCAGCTACTTCATCAACTACAGGCGGCTCTGGTATTTTAATAACAATCGGCTCAGGAACAAAA
>CAILDT010000607.1 GCA_903833025.1 uncultured Bacteroidota bacterium
ACAACTTATATGACGGCGAAATTCATCCCGATATTGCCACTCAAGCCGATCTTATGTGTAATGCCGAATTTGAACTCGCACCGCATCAACTCTTTGTACGCAATTTTCTCTCCTTCCAAACACCTTATAATAGTTTATTATTGTATCATGGCTTAGGCAGTGGAAAAACCTGCTCGGCCATTAGTGTCGCCGAGGAAATGCGCGATTATATTATGCAAATGGGTCTTATCAGTCAAATTATGATCGTCGCTTCGCCGAATGTGCAAACCAATTTTAAAACACAGCTCTTTGATGAGCGAAAACTAAAAGTGGTGGATGGTCTCTGGAATATACGCACTTGTACTGGTAACAAGTTCTTAAAGGAAATTAATCCGATGAATATGAAAGGTTTGTCCAGAGAGAATGTGATCAAACAAATTAACCGCACTATTGACACGTATTATTTCTTCTTCGGTTATGTCGAATTTGCCAATTATATTGCGAAAAAAAGCGCGATTGAAGATAGCAGCATAACTGATCCGAAAATAATTACTAAGATAAAGAAAGGGAAGTTGCGGAAGATTTTCAATAACCGTTTAATCATTATTGACGAAGTGCATAATATCCGCATGACAGACGAGAATAAAGATAAACGCGTAGCGGATGAATTAATGAAACTGATTAAACATGTCAACACCCTGCGCCTCTTGCTCTTATCAGCAACACCTATGTTTAATAGTTATAAAGAAATCATCTGGCTCATTAATCTGATGAATATGAACGACCGGCGCGCTACGATCGAAACGAAAGATGTCTTTAATAAAGATGGGACTTTTAAAGTCTCCGACTCGGGCGAAGAAATTGGCAGAGCTTTATTAGAGCGAAAAGCCACCGGCTATATTTCCTTCGTCAGAGGTGAAAACCCGTATACCTTTCCCTATCGCATATGGGCGGCAGAATTCGCTCCGGAGCAGACGTTCCCGCAAAAACCTTATCCCACTATACAATTAAATGGTACCACACCATTGGCGCAACCGATTGAACATCTCTCTTTATATCTGGTTGACATTGGTGAATACCAACAACTCGGGTATAATTATATTATCAAACGGCTCCGAGCCGGCCAAATTGGCAATTATAAACAAATGCCGACGATGGAAAATATTGAGACTTTTGGCTATACGATGCTGCAACAACCCTTGGAAGCTTTGAATATAATATATCCCGATGAGAGATTGGCAATAGATAATGTAGATGCCGCCGCCACCACCGCCGCCGCCTTTAATTCCAATGAATTAGTTGGCGGCGAAGGGTTAAAGCGCATTATGAGTTTTAAAGAAGATCCGAGCACGCATTTTCGCTCCGGATTTAATTACCAGCCTCAAGCGTTAGCGAAATATGGTCGATTATTCTCGCCCAATGAAATCGGCAAATATAGTGCCAAAATAAAAACAATATGTGAGCGCATTATAGCTTCTACTGGCGTTGTATTAGTCTATTCGCAGTGGCATGACGCGGGTTTAGTGCCATTGGCCTTGGCTTTAGAAGAATATGGTTTTTCAAGAGCCGGTGCAGTTGGATCTCTCTTTCAGACGCCGCCGCCGCAGACTAGTGTAGAAAAAAAACCTACAAATAATAAATATGTGATGATAATGGGTGACAAAGGGTTCTCACCAAATCCAGCAGCGGACATTAAAATGGCAACAGATGATGACAATGTCAATGGCAGCAAAGTGAAAGTAGTGCTTATCTCGCAAACTGGGGCGGAAGGTTTAGATTTGAAATTTATTCGGCAAGTGCATATCCTAGAACCGTGGTATAATATGAGCCGAATCGAACAAATCGTCGGCCGCGCCGTGCGAACATGCAGCCATAAAGCCTTACCATTCTTACAGCGAAATGTCGAGATTTATTTGTACGGTTCGCTCACCAAAGAAAACGCGGAAGAGACCGCGGATCTTTATTTATACCGCTTGGCCGAAATAAAAGCCGTACAAATCGGCAAAGTGAGTCGCGCCTTAAAAGAGATATCAATTGATTGCATGTTGAATCAAGCCCAATTAAATTTTAGTGAAGAAAATATGACAAAGAATGATGTGAAGCCGCTGACACTAGAATTAGGCAGTGGTATTAAGTTAGTCGATTATAAAATCGGCGACAAACCATTCTCATCCATTTGCGACTATATGGAATCGTGTGCTTATACCTGTAAACCTGATAAAGAAATCAAAGATGATGATGTGCGTTTGGATACCTATAACGAAAATTTTATTATGATGAATAATGATAAACTTATTTATAAGATCAAACAGTTGATGAAAGAGAGATTCTTTTATCGGAAAAGCGAATTAGTGACACTTTTGAATCTATTAAAACCATATCCTTTAGTACAAATCAATGCGGCCTTGCATCAATTAGTTGAAGACAAAAATGAATATATTACCGATAAATACGACCGCTTAGGTAATCTCATTAATATAAGTGATCTCTATCTCTTCCAGCCACTAGAGCTGAAGAATCAGCGCAGTAGTATTCGCGAACGCATCGTACCTTTAGAAGTAAAACACGATAAAATTATGATGAAGTTACCGAAAGAATTGAAATTAAATGAAGCGATTATTAATGTGAAAGATCAGCCGGCAGAATTGAAGAAACTGACCGCACTACATAAAACAATTGAAACAAATTATGCCATGGCTACGACAGCGCAAACTGTTAGCAAAGGCGAGAAAAATTGGTACATGTTTTCACATGCGGCCATGGAATTGTTGAAGAAAAGTGGTTTAAGTGAACAAAACCTGTATTATTTTATTGCCGAACACATGGTAGATGAATTGCCTTTAGCCGATATAATGCTGATATTAAATCAATATGAAATTAATCCGCTTTACAAAAGCGTTACTGTATTGAAGCATATTAAAACCTATATTAATAAACAAATTTTAACGGGTAGAAATGGTCTTAAAGGATTTATGTGGAAGGATATGGGAAAATTAGTGGTCTTGGTGAAAACGGGTGCAAACGCAGTAGGTGCAAACGCAGTAGGAGCAAACGCAGTAGGTTCCGGAGCAGCATGGCACATAGCCGAATCTGAAGATCTGAAAGACCTTGAAGAGCGAATTAATGAAAAGAAAATAGACCTTTTAACAAATCTTAATAATATAATCGGTTTTACCAATAATTTTAAAGCGGAGACTTATGTGGTCTTTAAAATAAAAGATGTTACAAATCCGCGTGACTTGGGAGCGCGGTGTGACCAAACTTCTATTAAGAGTAAATCAATTGATAATTTAAATTCTATTCTTGGTAAAAATGTTTATTCAACACAATTGGATATTCCGCAACGAGAGATTTGTCTTTTACAGGAATTATATTTGCGTTCATTTGAACATGAAAGGAGAAATGCAAAACATTGGTTCTTATCGCCTCCTGAATCGGTCTTGACAAATATAGAGAAATATTCGACGGTTATTAAAATAGTTAAAAAAACGAGGAAATAATAAATAAGGAAATAATATACATATTAAAATTTAAAATTGAATAACCATTTAGAAATAATATCAGTAATAAATATTAAGATGGCCTTAATCGTCAAACCAAAAGGCGTTTATAAAAAGTTTGTTCATACACAACAAGGGCTTTTTAATCAAATATTAATCACAAAAAGTATTCCCATTAGTATTAATAATATCGGCAACAGTATAAAAGAAACCTTGGAGAAGGCTATTGCTTTTCAAGTCGAAGGCAAATGTATTGTGGAAGGTTATATCAAGCCGAATACTGTAGAGATTATTACTTTCTCTAGCGGTTTAGTACAAGGATCTATCGTGGTATTTGACGTGGTTTTTCAATGCTATGTGTGTTCGCCAGTTGAAGGTATGCATATCAGTTGTGTTGCCAAGCATATTAACAAGGCGGGTATCCGAGCTGAAATAGATGAAGCGCCGACACCTGTTGTCATCTTTATTGCGCGTGATCATAATTATACTTCGCCTTTATTTGCACAAATTAAAGATAATGACAACATTAAAGTGCGGGTAATTGGTCAACGGTTTGAATTAAATGATAAATATATTTCGATTATTGCTGAATTGATTGAACAAGGCGGACAACACAATAAACCTCAAGCTGCTGAAGCAGTAAAACAGGCACAAACAGTAAAACAGGCACAAGCAGTAAAACAGGCAGTAAAAACAGGTAAATTAACTGTTGGTAAGAAAATATCTATTGCAAAAGAAATATCGACTGAATTAGCAAAAGAAATCGCAGATGAAGCAGCAAACGAAGGAGCAAACGAAGTAGGAGCAAACGAAGGAGCAAACGAAGTAGGAGCAAATGAAGTAGGAGCAAATGAAGTAGTAGCAAATGAAGTAGTTGCTGAAAAAAATGAAGTTGTTGCAGCTGAAGTAGCACCTGTAGAAGCACCTGTAGAAGCACCTGCTGTGTCCGCGCCCGTTACTAAAAAGAAGGCCACCATAAGAATTAAAAAGACTGCAAAATAAATAGACTGCAAAATAAATAGACTGCAAAATAAATAGCTTAAACACAATATGGAATAAATAATATAATAATGGCATTAAATACTTTAAAAGAACGAATTGAAAATATGCCAAAATATCATCAGATTGAAGTATTGCGAATTTTAAGTAATTTGCCATCTGTAACAACTAATGAAAATAACAATGGGACATTTGTAAATTTAACTGAACAAAAACAGGAAGTAATTGCCGAATTATATAAATATGCGAATTATGTAGAAGAACAACAAAAACAATTGAAGAAAATTGAAACAGAGAAGGAGGAAATAGAACAACATTTTTTTACCAATTGAGAAAAGATAATAAAGAGAAAATCATATTAATATATAGTAGTAATATGATTAACGTTATACAGACAAAAGATTTATTCCCATTAATGCAGCCATTTATGTTTAGTAAAACTAATATGCTGAGAGGGTATAAAAAATCTGATCAGTTGCAAGAGACTGTATCTGTACAAGAGCCATCACCCGTTGCACCTGCACCTGTTGCGCCTGCACCCGCTCCCGTTTCACTTGCACTTGCACCCGTTTCACTTGCACCTGTTGCACCTGTTTCACTTGCACCCGTTGCACCTGTTGCACCCGCAAAAAATATATTAACAAAACCTTTTACACCCTTTCAAAAAGACAAATTATTCTGGTGTTTTTTTATCCTCCTCAAAGGTTATGAGGAATATGAAATAAATCATTCAAACGCCTTTAGTC
>CAILDT010000608.1 GCA_903833025.1 uncultured Bacteroidota bacterium
CGATACTAATTTACAAACAGAAGCATTTGCAATAGCTAAAATAGTTGCTGATTTGCCTACCAAAGGAATAGGATATACTAAAAGATTATTGAATAAAACATTTGATAATTCTTTGGAAGAGCAGTTGGATTATGAAGCTGATATGCAAGTACACGCAACCCTAACTTATGATTATACAGAAGGAGTGAATGCTTTTTTGGAGAAAAGAAAAGCGGTATTTAAAGGAGAATAAATTTATTTGTTTATGATACAAATCGGAATAATAGGTTCGGGTGCAATGGGTGCAGGAATTGCACAGGTAGCGGCAACAGCGGGTCATCAAGTTATTGTTTATGATAATAATCAATCAGCACTTGATAAAGCAAAAACCAATTTAGAAATCACTTTAAAAAAGTTAGTTGAGAAACAAAAACTAACAGAACAATCCTCAAAAGATATTTTTAGTAGAACTCAATTTGCCACTGATTTAAATCAATTCAAAGGTTGTGGATTAGTAATTGAAGCAATTGTTGAGAACATTGATGTGAAACAAAAACTGTTTTCTGAACTTGAAAATATTGTTTCCGATGATTGTATTCTGGCAAGTAATACCTCATCTTTATCCATTGCTTCGATTGCATCAGCTTGTAAAAAATCAGATAGAGTTATTGGTATTCATTTTTTCAATCCTGTGCCGATAATGCCGTTGGTGGAAATTATTCCTGCAATTACTACTGATGAAAAAACTACAATTGAATCAAAAAAAATAATTGATAACTGGGGAAAGGTTACTGTACTTACAAAAGATACTCCCGGATTTATTGTTAACCGTGTTGCGAGGTCTTATTATGGAGAATCAATTCGGATTTATGAAGAAGGAATGGCGGACTTTGCAACTATTGATTGGGCAATGAAAACGTATGGTGGTTTTAAAATGGGACCGTTTGAACTGATGGATTTCATTGGCAACGACATCAATTATAAAGTTACTGAAAGTGTGTGGACACAGTTTTTCTTTGAGCCAAGATTCAAACCATCTCTCACACAAAAACGATTATTTGAAGCAAAGCTATTTGGAAAAAAATCAGGGAGGGGATATTATAATTATGCTGAAGGTGCTGTTAATGCTGAGCCAAACAAGAACGAAGAATTAGGAAAATATATTTTCAACCGTGTTATTTCTATGTTGATTAATGAAGCAGTTGATTCATTTTATTTGAAATTAGCGAGCAAAGAAGATCTTGATTTAGCAATGACAAAGGGAGTAAATTATCCGAAAGGGTTATTGAAATGGGCGGATGAAATTGGATTGCAAACTATTTATAATACGCTTGATGTACTTTATGAATTATATAACGAGGAGCGTTATCGCCCATCAATATTGATGAAGATGATGTTGAGAGATAATAAGAAATTTTATGAGTAAAGAATTAGCAAAAAAAATAGTTGATAAAATGATGGCTGAAGATAGGTTCAGCCAGTGGATTGGTATTGAAGTGATACTTGCCGAACAAGGTCATTGTATTTTGAAAATGAAAATAAGAGAAGAGATGGTAAATGGTTTCGGAATTTCGCACGGAGGCATTGCTTTTTCTTTTGCGGATAGTGCGCTGGCGTTTGCTTCCAATGCTTATGGTAGATTGAGTGTTGCGCTGGAATGTTCTATTTCGTTTGCTATTGCTGTGAAAGTGGGCGATGAATTAATCTGCGAAGCGAAAGAATTATCTATTACAAATAAAACAGCGACATATCACATTGAAATTTCTAATAAGAAGAAAGAAAAAGTAGCTTTCTTTAAAGGCACTGTTTATCGGACTTCTAAAGAGTGGGATGTTAAATAAAAAATTGCAATTATGAAAAACGCATATATAATAGATGGGGTAAGAACTCCAATCGGGAATTTCGGAGGAACATTATCTGTAGTTCGCACCGATGATTTAGCAGCAATTGTATTGAAAGAATTAATTAAAAGAAATCCTTCGATTGATGTTACACAAATTGGTGATGTGATCATGGGATGTGCTAATCAGGCGGGAGAAGATAACCGCAATGTGGCGCGAATGGCTTTGTTGCTGGCAGGTTTGCCTTTTTCCGTTCCGGGAGAAACAGTAAATCGTTTATGTGCATCTGGCTTGAGTGCAAGTATGGCGGCGGCTCGCAGCATTATGATAGGTGAAAATGATTTAATGATTTCAGGCGGAGTGGAAAACATGACACGCGGTCCTTGGGTGATATCGAAGACTTCCGCAGCTTTTGGAAGAGATGCACAGATGTTTGATTCTTCTTTTGGCTGGAGATTTATTCATCCTAAAATGAAAGGAATTTATGGAGTGGATGCAATGGGTGATACGGCGGAGAACCTTGCAGACAGAGACAAAATAGACAGAGAAGACCAGGATAAATTTGCTTTGTGGAGTCAGCAAAAAGCAGGTGCAGCTCAATCGAAAGGAAGATTTGCAAAAGAAATAGTGGCTGTTGAAATACCACAAAAGAAGGGAGAAGCAAAGATATTTTCACAAGATGAATTTATGCGTCCTGATACAACATTAGAAGGATTAGCGAAACTAAAAGGAGCATTTAAAAAAGAGGGAGGGACAGTAACGGCAGGCAATGCATCAGGTTTGAATGATGGAGCAGCAGCTATTTTATTAGCTTCGGATGAAGCCATTAAAAAATATAATCTTATACCAAAAGCAAGAATTGTTTCGAGTGGAGTAGTGGGAGTGGAACCAAGAATAATGGGTATAGGACCTGTAGGTGCAAGTAATATGGCATTGAATCGAGCAGGGTTAACAATGAAGGATATTGATATTATTGAATTGAATGAGGCATTTGCAGCTCAAGCATTGGCTTGTACTCGCGCATTGGGATTGGCGGATAATGATTCGCGCATTAATACGAATGGCGGAGCGATAGCATTGGGGCATCCTTTGGGGATGAGTGGAGCAAGAATATTAAACTCTGCTGCGATAGAACTTCACGAACAAAATAAAAGATATGCCTTAGTTACCATGTGCATTGGATTAGGGCAGGGGTATGCGGTGATAATAGAAAAAGTTTAGAAGAATATGATTTACGAATTCAACGGTTATAAGCCTGTCATCCACGAGAGTGCTTTCATTCATCCGCAGGCTGCAGTTACCGGTAATGTAATTATTGGCAAAGATGTATATATAGGTCCTGGTGCTGCAATTCGGGGTGATTGGGGACAAATAATTATTGAAGATGGTTGTAATGTTCAGGAAAATTGTACTATTCACATGTTTCCGGGAACAACTGTTTTATTAAAAGAATCAGCGCATATTGGTCACGGTGCTATTATTCACGGAAGTACAATAGGTAAAAATGCGTTAGTAGGAATGAACGCTGTGATTATGGATAATGTGGTGATTGGTGATAATTGTATTATTGGTTCGCTTACTTTTGTTCCTACTAATTCTATTATTCCAGAAAGGAAAGTTGTGGTAGGTAATCCTGCAAAAATAATTAAAGATGTGAGTGATGAAATGATTGAATGGAAAACGGAGGGCACAAAGCTTTATCAACAACTACCTGCCGATTGCAAAGCAACATTGAAGCCCTGCGAACCTTTAAGAGAGATAGAAGCAGACAGACCAAAACAGCAGGATATTTATAAAACCTGGAAAGAAACAAATAAATAACTATGAACTTAATTTTACATTTTATACTTGTCAATTCCGAATTTAATCAGGGACTGGCGAATGATTTATATGAAGGAAA
>CAILDT010000609.1 GCA_903833025.1 uncultured Bacteroidota bacterium
AAAAATAGTCAATTAAGGAATTTTTCTTACGCATTGGGAATATCCAATGATTTCCACGTTTACCATCGAGAATGGTAAGCTTAACTTCACCACCATTTTCAACTAACTTGTTGAACATTTCTGTGGTGACACCAGTTACGGTGAAAGTGCGCTTGTTAATATCCTTAATATGTACCATAATGTCTATACTAATGGTGTGCCAGTTAATGGGTCTGTTGGCATTTTATATGCCATTGTTTCAGGAAACGTATCAACTACTTTGCCGCCAAATTGCTCTACCTCTGCTTCAACCATTCTGGTTATAACAGCACCCAAACCTTGGTAACTTTTAGTACCCCAAGTTGTTTTACACTCACCTTTTTCATCGAACTTAAGCCCAAGAAGTTGAGCAACTTGGTTACCTATCCTTATTTCCCTTTCTTTGCGTTGAGTATGTTCCATGTTTTATCTAACATATAAATATAAAGATTAAAAATCCTACTTGTATAGCTAATGCCAAAATTAATAATGTGTAAAGGTACTTTTGCATCGCCATATTTTTTATCATACAAATATACGACAAAAAAACACTATATTCGGATTTCCTGAATAAGTCTACCATAATTAAATTGTTTTATAACCTCCTGTTGTATTATGCCAAAAATTGCATAATTTATTATATTCTATTATTTCCAACCTTGCAATTTCTTTACCCAAAGCAGCATCACTGAAACCTTGTGCCTTTAATTCCAAAGCCTTAATTGTTGGTTTGAACGCTGTGAACACTCTCACCTCAACTGGCAATTCTTCCTCTGTAAACTCCTCAATGAAATTAAACCACTCTTCCAATTCTTCGTCAGAAGTGACTGATACGTTTTTCTTACCATACAAATGAACGGCAGTTGCAGCAGTTACATGAAGTATATCAAGGAAAAATATAACTTTTCTGGCTACATCCTTTGGTATCTTGAAACGCTGTACCAAAGTATGTTGAAGTCCTGTTGTTGAGTTACCTGAAAACAAATGAGCCAGACACATTTCCAATGAGGAAAACTTCGTATCTTCTACATAATGCGTATTTATATTAACAGTATCAAAAACAACAGACGTTATGCCGAAACCGATTAGGTGCCGAATATAGTTGTTGAAATCTTTACTCCGAAAATCTATTTCCTTTTGATTGATTATCATATGCCCACATTGGTTTAAAATTACTATAATGATTTAATTTTATTATTTCCTCTTCGGTGTTTGCCCAGCTAACAGGTATTTTATGGTCAAAATGCCATTTGCCATGATTTTCCCATGTCATTCCTTTAAATATACGACCATGCCTTCTCAATTTCCTCCCAAATTCTTTCTCTGGTTATAATGGATAATTTGTGCTTATTTGTTATAATTGCCAAACTTGTTGCGGATTCTATTTCAAATCCAAACCGAAAAGCAAGGCGGCAACAACGCATAATTCTTAAAGGATCCTCTGTTATTCGCAATTCAGGATCACCTATGAATCGTATTATTTTATTTTTAATGTCGTCAACACCTCCAATTAAATCAATTATTTCTTTTTTCTCCAAATCATAAAATAACCCATTTATTGTAATGTCACGCCTTTTCACG
>CAILDT010000610.1 GCA_903833025.1 uncultured Bacteroidota bacterium
CCCCCTTTTTTTTACTTCATAAATCTTTCAAACGTTATCAGTAATAATAGGACGCGCGTACCGAAAGTTAGCGCACCGAAGAAAAAACAAAACGAAAATGAAAAAATTAATCATTCCAATCTTTACAATCTTTTTGACCGCTTGTTCACCATCGGTTTACTACCAAGTGTACAAAACAGTTCCTGACAACGGAACAATAATAAATCACAGTATTGTTTTTGAAGACAAGAACTGTAAAGTTTCTTACGACCTATGGGCAGACGAAGGCGACATTGGTTTTACCATTTACAACAAAACAGAAAACGATTTGACAATAGACCTTACAAAAACATTTTATGTTTTAAATGGTGTTGCGAACGAATACTTCCAAAACAGAGTATTTTCAAAGTCAGTTAATAATGCAACTGCTGTTACAAAATATAAGTATCCTTATTACTTGAATTATTATAACGTACAGAAAGTTGAAGGTACAACATCAACAACCTACGGAACTTCTTATACTGAAAAACCTGAACTTACAATACCGCCACAAACATCAATAACAATTTCAGAATATCACATTACAAGTATTCTTTATAAAGATTGCAAGTATTCAACTCATCCGAAAAAGAAAAGCATTAAAACATTATCCTTTGACAAAACGAATTCACCGTTGACTTTTTATAACATCATAACGTATAAGACAAAAGGCGAAACAATCAGACTTGAAAATAAGTTTTACGCAAGTGAACTAACGAACTTGCCACCATCAAAAATGTTTGTTACGAAAGACACAAGCATTTGCGGGGAAAAATTAGATTCGCCACTTGAGGTTTTCAAACGGGAAACGCCTGACAAATTTTATATTAAATACAGCGTGAAATGACACTGACACGAACGAAAAAAGAATTACTACTGATAACATAAGATTTATGAAATAAAAAAAAGGGGGGCGACCTGCCAGTATTAAGTTTCAAGCATTTAATAACGCTTGAAATACTTTCCAACCTTTTTTCTATCTTTGTGCAATGGTTAGGAAAATGAATTTTAAAAGAGAAAAACGTATTTCATTATTTATTAATAGTGTTCTTTTAATATGCTTGTTGGTGTGCCAAACTATAATGGCACAAACTCCAGGAGGTATATCGGGTGGTTTGCAATTGTGGTTAAAAGCCAATGCTGGCACAACCACTGCTGGAGCTACAGTTACTGCCTGGCAAGACCAAAGTGTAGCCGCCACAGTGGCTACTGTTAATGGCACTCCGCAGTTTACAAATCCGGGGTACAATTACAATCCTTACATTAACTTTACAATGAGCAACGGAGCAGGTGGCGATTTTTTGCATACTCCTGATATTAATTTACAATCATTTTTTTGGGTGGCGCAATTAAATAATCTTGCTCGCCCAAGTACACACTTAGCAACTTACGATTGGGTTACATTAGGTATGCCGTGTAATGGTTGCCCAATTCACGGAGGAGCAAACGGAGGCGTTGTAGCAGAATATATGGAATTTGGGTACGGTGGAGGAACTTTTCAGGCAGCAGGTGTTTGGCGACAAAATGGAAATGCAACAGGCATTGCTTATAATACGCCACATACAGGCAACTATGATATTGTAACAGCACTTGGAGGCAGCGCAGTACCTATAAATGTATTTATGGGTGGGCAAGCAAGTAATCTTCCTGGGTTTGATGGTCGCCCAAGAGATTGGCTTGGACCTGTTGGCGAGATAATTGCATACAACGGACCTGTTACCGCTGTGCAGGCAAATATGATAGAATCGTATCTTGGTGTAAAATACGGGATAACATTGGGAGGCAATGGTTCTACCACGCTTTATTATACTTCGCCAACAGGAACAACAATCTGGGCAGCTAATACAGGTTATCACAACGATGTAGCTGGTATAGGAAATGATAATATTATTGAAGCATTGGACCAACCGAAATCGCATTCCATCAACACTCCTGCAGATGCGGTGATTATGGCAAATGGCAATTTTGGAGCACCTGTGTCGTTAACAGACGGGCAATATTTAGTGTGGGGAAATAACGGCGGTGCTTATACATACACCTGCCAAAACTTTACACACAATGGACCAAGTACTGCACTAAATGCTATTTGGGGACGAACGTGGAGAACACAAAAAACAGGTGCACTTATTGGTAGTGTAATTATATCTATGGATATGTCTCTTTTTCAAGGACCATCTGGAGTGGGAACAGCCAACAATGCAGATGTACGCCTTTTAGTGGATGATAATACCGCCTTTGGTGATGGTTCTGCGGGCGAACATAGTTATACACCCAATGCAGGATATGGTGCTACAAGCGGTCAAGTTTATTTCACTGTTCCTTATGCTGATATTCAAAATGGAGTGGGTTATTTTACGTTGGGATTAATTACTTCGCCATCGTCGGTAAGTATTACAAGTACAGCCACTACAATATGTGCAGGTACGTCAGTAACGTTTACTGCCACCCCAACAAACGGAGGTACTACACCAGCGTATCAATGGCAGGTAAATGGGGTGAATGCAGGCACAAACTCAAATACATTTACAACTACTACGTTAAATAATAACGATGTGGTTACAGTTATTCTTACCTCTAATGCAACGTGCGTGTTTCCGGCAACAGCAACTTCTAACGCTATTACAATTATAGTTAGTACCACATTAGTACCATCAGTTACTATTACAAGCACTGCCAGCACCATTTGTACGGGTACACCGGTCACGTTTACGGCTACACCTATTAACGGAGGCACAACACCTGTTTATCAATGGCAAATAAATGGAGTAAATGCAGGTACAAATGCTCCTACATTTACATCGTCCACATTAAATAATAATGATATTGTAACCGTTATACTCACTTCCAATTCACCTTGCGCTTCGCCATTAACAGTTACTTCAAATTCAATTACAATTACCATAAACAATTCGCCAGTTGTTTCGGTTGTTATTGTGGCATCAAGCACCACTATTTGTGCAGGTACATCAGTAACATTTACAGCCACACCAACCAACGGAGGAACATTGCCAAGCTACCAATGGCAGGTAAATGGCGTTAATGCAGGTACAAACGCCCCTACATTTACATCAACTACATTAAATAATAATGATGTGGTAACTGTTATACTTATATCCAATGCACCTTGTATAGCTGTGGCAACAGCAACTTCAAACCCAATAACAATGATAGTTAATCCGGTAGTTGTACCATCGGTTACTATTACTGTGTCAAGCACAATTATCTGTGTTGGTCAATCCGTAACATTTACAGCAACGCCAACCAATGGAGGCTCTACACCAGTATATCAATGGCAAATAAACGGGGCAAATGCAGGTACAAACGCCCCAATATTTACATCAACTACATTAAATAATAATGATTTGGTAACTGTTATACTCACTTCCAATGCACCTTGCACGTCCACACTTACAAGTACATCTGCAGGAATCACAATAAATGTGTTGCCATTGCCTGTTGCATCATTCAGCTATGTATCGCCAACAACAGGTGAATTAAATCCAACTATCCAATTCATCAATACCTCATTAAATTCAACAAGTTGGATATGGAATTTTGGTGCAAACAATACATCCATTCTTCAAAACCCTGCGAATATGTTTACTTCACCCGGTACATATATTGTTTTATTAACGGCATCAAATGGAGTTTGTGTGGATACAGTATCTCATATTATTGACCTCACGTCACTATCCACCTATTACATACCAAATACATTTACACCAAATGAGGATGGAATAAATGATGTATTTAATATAAAGGGAACAAATATTTCAATTGACCATTTCGATATGAGTATTTTTAACCGTTGGGGAGAATTGATATTTGAAACTACTGATATAAAACTTGGGTGGAATGGCAAAACAAAAGCACAATCTCTTGCTGAAGAAGGAGTTTATACATATTTATTCAACTTTCAACTGCTTAGTTCACCTGGAAATCCATCAACAAAAACAGGAAAAATAACGTTAATACGATAGCCAAAAAAACAACTAAATAATTCTTTTATTATAGGTGCACCATATTAAAAGCTTATTTTTGCGCAACTTTAAAAACAAATAAAATGAAAAAAATAATCACATTAGTTTCAGTTGCAAGTATGCTTGCATTAGTATCGTGCGGACCAAGTGCCGCAGAAAAAGCAAAAATAGCAAAAGATAGATTAGATTCTATTGCTGGTGCAGAGGCAGCTAAAGCAAGAATAGTTGCTGATTCCACTGCAAAGTTTGAAGCGGATATGAAAAGTAAAATGGTAGCCGACTCCACTCAAAAATACGATGATAAACATACCAAAAAGGCGAAAGGTAAAAAAGGTGAGAAAAAAAGCGGAGATAAGAAGAAGAAGAAATCTAAGAAAGAATAGAGAAACTCTTTAGAATTCTACGGTGATAAAAATCATTAGCAGAAGAAAAAAACAGTTAACAATTGTTTTTTTCATTTCACTGCATTTCTTTTATTGTGCTAAAGGATTCGCCCAAAGTGCCTATATAACCAATGAAAATGATAGTACGGTATCTGTCATTAATGTTTTAACAAACACTGTTTCTGCTACTATCCAGTAGGTCCCACTCCCGAAGGTGTTTCAGTAAGCCCAGATGGAAGCAAAGTATATGTTACCAACTGGAGTGCGAACACAATAAAAGTAATAAACACAGCTACTAATACTGTTTCAGCTACGATAGCAGTAGGTCACGTGCCTTATGGTTTATGCGTTAGTCCAGATGGCAGTAAAGTGTATGTTGCACTTTATAATGACAATGCAATAAATGTGATAAATACAGCTACCAACACTGTTATCGATACCATTGCAGTTGGCACTTTTCCGTATGGAGTAACCGTGAGCCCTGATGGAAGCAAAGTGTATGTTACAAATAATTATGGAAGTACCGTTAGTGTAATAAATACAGTTACCAATACTGTTTCGGCAACTATCACTGTTGGTGCCGAGCATTGGAGAGTGGTTTCAAGTCCTGATGGAAGTAAAATATATGTAGCCGATTACAATCAAAACAGGGTACACGTTATAAGTACTGCCACTAATACTATTATTGATTCTATTACAGTTGGAACTTTTCCTCTTAGTTTATCAATTACACCGGATGGCAGCAAGTTATACGTAACGAACAACAATTCTAATAATGTAAGTGTGATAAACACTACTAATAATAGTGTGTCAACTACCGTTGCAGTTGGTTCGGCTCCTTGGGGAATATCCGTAAGTCCAGACGGGAGTAAAGTATATGTTGCAAATACTCATTCCAATATGGTAAGTGTAATTAGCACGTTAACTGATATGGTTATTGATACCATTACTGTTGGGCATTTCCCGATTGCTTTCGGAAACTTTATTATTACTCAATCAAACGAAAGTATTGCATCATTAAATATTGAGACATCAAGCATTGATATTCTTCCCAATCCTTTTACAAAGGAAACGGCTATTTATTTTAATACAATGCAAGAAAACACAATCATAAAAATAATGGACTTGGCTGGCAAAGAAATAAAAGTGGAAAACTTTACAGGTAAACAATACCAAATAGAAAAGGGAGAAATGCAAGCA
>CAILDT010000611.1 GCA_903833025.1 uncultured Bacteroidota bacterium
AAAAAAACCTGCATATGTTTCTGTGTTATTTACTTGATTCATCTCTCTCTCTCTCTCTCTCTCTCTCTCTCTCTCTCTCTCACTCTCTCTCCAGTGGTGAGTGTTTCAGCGGGTGTGTTGTTTTGTAAAAGTGTTTTCAAGAGAAGTTGTTTTTTAAATGTGGTGCAAATGTAGGTAAAATTTTCTAACAATACCAGGAAATAGTATATAAAAGGGGGCAGCCCTAACTAATGAACTAACTAACTAACTAACTAATAAACTAATTAACCAATGAACCACTCCCCCTCACCCAATCTTCCCCAACACAGTAGATTTATCATATTTATCAAGCAGCAATTTCAATTGCTTTTCATTCTTCGCAATTTTCAATCTCAATAAAGATAAACTCCAATTGGTTTTATATTTCGCAATCGCATCTTTTTCCTGCTGCACAAACAGCCACTGAAGCCAGTCGCCAAGATGCTGCTTTTGCAAACTATCCGTTAGCGGCACAAACACAAACGAAATCTCATTCCCGTATTTCTCAATCAACTCATTCACTTCATTAATATCAGTGAGCGAAGAAATAATTACCACCGAAGCATCCTTAGTCTGCACATAACTTTTCAGTTCTTTATCGCGCTGCCACTTGCTCACAGAGATAGCATATTTTATCTGCTCCTCATCATTATTTGTTTTCTGTTGAGGAATATCCTGGTCGTAAACATATCGCACATCAAATCCTTTTTGCGAAAGTTGTTTGTAAACACTCCAGCAAATAGTTTTATAATAATTGAGGAAAGGCACTTCCACAGCATCATTCCCTAAAAAATCAAAAGCAGAAAAAAACGAAGCATACAAATAAATATGAGAAGCATAAGGATCTAAAATCTCAGGAATACGCACCACCAGCTCTTTATTCTTCGCATATATTTTCCAAACAATTCGGCGCACATCATCATTGCTTTCAAAGTTTTTATAGTTGATATGTTCACCTTCCACCTTTTTTATTTCTTCTATTCGTGTAGCTGTATCTTCTGTCTTTCGTGGGAAAGCTTCCATTATTTTCGATTCATAAGTTACCGGCTTCGTATAAAAATTACTGCTTGTATCAATAGTTATAGCAAACGAAAAGAATTGAAAAAAGTCTTCAAAATAAACAATTACTTTATCCACTCTGTATTCTTTTATTTCGGGCAAACGCCAGTTATAAATACCATTTAACGAAGTATTAAAAAACTTAAATGATGTTGGTTTCACCAGATAAAATTTCTCTGAGAAATGCGTTTTATCATATTTTAATCTCAATTTTATAAAAACTAAAAGTGGTTTCAATATGGGATTATTATTTATTTCAATTGACTGTTTTGCCTGCTGTGTTTCATTTCCAGAAGGAATATTTATTCGAAAATCAATTCCCTTCCTTCTTTTCTTCACAACAAAATACAGCAGAGAACCAACAGTAGAAAGGAAAGCAAACAATAGAATTGCAAGGCAAAAGTATTTCGCAAAACGAAGCAATAACATAAATATATCAGCAAATGCTGAATCAGGAATACTTTCCTGTTTGTGCAACCATACAATTCCCAGCCAGCCAGCCGCAACAAACAAAACAAAATACCATGTAAATGGGATGAAAAAGCCAACCCGCTTAATAAAATTTAATATAGTATTGAATTTAGATTTCATTTAACTCGTTTTATCTTTTGGCAGATTTAACCGACAATCTTTTTAATAGTCCTTAAAATAATTTTCACATCCGTTTTCATTCCCTGCTCCGCAATATATTTAAGATTAAGATTCAATTTTGCTGGCATTATTTCATTTATATAAGTCTGCTCGGGATTTTCTGCCTTACCTAATAATTCATTTTCGTTACTATATTCAATACTTGCATAATCAGTAATACCGGGCTTTACCGTAAGCACCATTTTTTGTTGCTCATTATACAACTCCACATATCGCCTCACTTCCGGGCGAGGACCCACCAAACTCATATCTCCCAACAACACATTTATCAGTTGCGGCAATTCGTCAATTTTATATTTACGAATAAAATATCCAATTTTAGTTATCCTACTATCTCGTCCGCCAACAGTAAGTAAACTACCCTTATCCGAATTGGTTTTCATTGAACGAAATTTGAATAGTTTAAAATCGTTTCCATTTTTTCCTACTCTAATTTGTTTGTAAAATATCCCTCCGCGTGAATCAATCGCAATAAATAAAGCAATGATAATAAAGAAGGGGAGGAGGAGTATTAATCCAATAAAAGAGAAAATTATATCGAATACTCTTTTCATTAAAAACTATCCAAGTACTTTTTCTACAGAAGTAATAACCGCGTCAATAACTTGTTTCACCATCTCCTCTTTCAAATCATAAAACACAGGTAACGAAATTTCGCGTGAGTAATTATCAAACGTTACCGGATAATTTTTAATATCATAACCTTGCTTTTTATAAAAGCTCATCATCGGCACGGGGATAAAATGAACGTTAACAGAAACATCGCAATCAAATATTTCTTTAATAATAGCATCGCGTTGCGCTTCCGTAATTCCCTTTATTCGCAATGCATACAGGTGATAACAAGATTCTGTATTTCCATCTTGGTTATTATTTTGAATAGGTAATTGTGCCCAATTGCATTTCGAAAATGCGGCCGTATATGCTTCACAAATACTTTTTCGTTTAGGTAAAGTATCGCTATCATATCGCTCTAACTCAATAGAACCAATAACTGCCATAATATCGGTGAGATTACATTTATATCCTGGCTCCACAATATCGTACCGCCAGTTTCCTTTCTGTGTTTTCGCGAGCGCGTCTTTATCTTGTCCGTGCAGGGTTTTAACGCATAGTGCTTTATACACGGCTTCGTTATCAAACGGCGCAGGAAGATTTAAAGCAACAGAACCGCCTTCGGCAGTAGTTAAATTTTTAACTGCGTGAAAAGAAAAAACAGAAACATCAGTTAACGACCCAGCCCGTTTTCCTTTATACCAAGCACCAAACGAGTGAGCAGAATCGGAAAGGATTAACATACGTCCAAGTGTTTTTTGTTCGTCTGTTTCAGCAATAAATTTTTCTTTATGTTTTATGACTAATTTATTTATTTCATCGTAATCGCAAGGATAACCAGCAAAATCGACTGGCATAATAACTTTTGTTTTGGAAGTAATTGCTTTTTCAATATTAGCAACCGAAATATTAAAATCGTTTGCATTTACATCCACAAAAACAGGGATAGCTCCGCAATGCATTATAACATTTGCCGTTGCGGAGTAAGTATAAGCTGGGAGAATAACTTCATCGCCTTCGGTAACTCCATACCAGCGAAGCATTATCTCTAATCCAGCGGTTGCGCTGTTTAAACACAGCGTAGTTTTGTTACCACAATATTTAGTAAGTTCTTTTTCAAATTGTTTGGTGCGTGGTCCTGTTGTTATCCAACCTGATTGTAACACTTTGGTTACTTCGTCAATAATTCGTTGGTCAATGCGTGGTGGTGAAAATGGTATCATAGTTTAATTGTTAATTGTTAGTTGTTGGTATTTGAATATAATCAATTTCTTCTTTTTTATTTTTTGATTGAAAACAAAGCAACGAATTAAAGAAGGCATAAAACATAACACCTGCCTGTGTTTCAAACATTGATTCGGTTAAGAAATTTAAAATGATGATTAATAAAAATAAGAGATAAATAATATTACCGTTTCTAAAAGCAAATATTAATGGGAAATATAAAATGGATAGCAGTAATATAAAACCAATTATTCCTAACGAAATAAATACTTGATAATACTCATTATGCGCATTTAATTCGTGAGCGTAAGCACCTGTCATCCCTCTGGATTTATATACTTTCATTAATTCATCTTTGGCATCGCCGGTACCTACTCCAATAATTAAATTGTCGGAAACTACTTCGTTGCAGGCACTCCAAACTAATAAACGAACAGCAGAACTTTCTACTTCTGCCTCATTAATAGAAGGATTGGATACAGCATTTATTGCGTTATTTATTCTAGAAGAAATTATAGGAACAAAACGCATTACTATAAAAATAGAAAGCCCAATAATTAAAAAGCCGAGAAAGCCTAACATATATTTTTTTCGTGTAATTAAATAAAACAAAAGGAAACCAATGTAAATTAAAACTGTTGTTATAATTCCTAATTTAGATGATAACATTAAAATAATAATGGAGAAAAGTAGGATTAGAAATAATCCTAGAAAAAACATTCGTGGATTTTCAGAAAGTTTATATCGCTGAATATTTAGTATTAACCAAACAATAGCAACATTCAAATACATAGAAAAGTAACTTGGATGGATTAAGTAGGAGGAGAGCGATTCGTAAAAGAAATGATTTTCGCCTGTAGAAAAATAAAGGAAAGTGGCGCGTGTAAGCATTATTATTATTGACGAAATGCAACCGGCTATAAATGTGTAAAATATTTTTTGTTTGTTTTCGATACCGAATGGCTTGCTTGCAATGATTAAAGGAAAAATTAATAAAGAAAGTTTTACCTGCAAATCAAAAAGACCAGAATCCATATTTTCAGTAAAGATTAAACCAACAATATGTAATAAATAAAAAGAGATGAAAAGAAGCGCGAATTTGTTTGTTAGTATTCTTCTGAATTTGTTTTTGAAATCGCCTTCGATTAGCCAATTCAAAAACATAACAACTATAAACATTGGAACTAAGCGGGCAATAGGCAAAAAGAATGCGATACACAAACAAGAAATCAAGTAAATGTTTTGGTGAATCGTATTTCGAGATAAATTCATTTTTTATTTATTTGGAATTTTAAATAGTCCTAACAAAAATCCTAATCCGTACGACAAATGTAATATTGGATAAATTAGTAATGTGGCAAATTTAACAACAAGAGGTTGATTGTTTACAAAAGAACAGTAAATATCTATAAGTAGATAAAGCACTAATGGCAAAAGTAAAAACGGAAATTTGATTACGCCAATTAAACTTATCAGGTATAAAACAAAAAACAAAGGAATGAGGTGACGGAGTTTTACTTCCGATTTTATTTTTTTTATTACTAAAGGTTTGTAAAGTCCGTATTGGAAATATTGGCTAAATAAAGTTTTATAAGAGGAACGTGGAAAATATGTTGATTTGATTTCAGAATTGAGATAGATAGTTTTCCCTTTACTTTTAGCACGATAATGAAATTCATCATCTTGATTTCGCACCATCTGTTCATCGAAATATCCA
>CAILDT010000612.1 GCA_903833025.1 uncultured Bacteroidota bacterium
CCATTCTCCCCCCTTTCCCTCAAATTATTTCTTTCCTTTCTTCATTTCAATCCCCAAAAACCAAACTATCACAATCAAAAATTACACTTTACAACATCAAACCAACACATTTTCAAAATAAATCCCAACTTTCATCCCCTCGCAAAACCCATTGACCCCACCTATTATTTTTTATTCCTCTTTCTTTCCAACCATTCAATAAAAAACATACTTTTGGGACTTATTAATTAAAAAAACATTAACTATGAATATACACGAATATCAAGGTAAGGCGGTTTTAAAATCGTTTGGAGTAGCAGTGCAAGAAGGCATTGTGGCAGAGTCGCCCGAAAAAGCGGTAGAAGCTGCCAAGTTATTAAAAGCACAAACCGGCACTGGTTGGTGGGTAGTAAAAGCCCAGATACACGCCGGTGGTAGGGGTAAGGGGAAAATTGTGGGGACGGAGCAAAGAGGTGTTGCACTCGCAAAATCGTTGGATGATGTGCATACTATTTCGGAAAATATTTTGGGAAACTCGCTGGTAACACTGCAAACTGGGGAGAAGGGTAAAAAAGTAAATAAGGTGCTTATTGCGCAAGATGTATATTATCCGGGTGAAACGGAGCCGAAGGAATTTTATGTTTCGGTCTTGTTGGATAGGGCTAAGGGGCGCAATGCTATTATGTATTCCACCGAAGGAGGGATGGATATTGAAACGGTGGCGCACAATACACCGCACTTGATTTTTAAGGAAGAGATTGACCCGAAAGTGGGCTTGCGTGATTTCCAATGTCGCAAAGTGGCTTTTAATCTTGGCTTATCTGGCGAAGCTTTCAAACAAATGACAAAATTTATTGCCGCTTTATATAAAGCTTATGAGGCAACTGATTCATCAATGTTTGAGATTAATCCGGTTTTAAAAACGTCGGATAATAAAATTATTGCAGTAGATTCCAAGGTTTCGTTGGATAATAATGCGTTGTTCCGTCATCCTGATTTGCACGCCCTGCGCGATGTTACAGAGGAAGACCCAACAGAAGTGGAAGCGGGTGAGCACGATTTGAATTATGTGAAACTGGATGGTAATGTGGGTTGTATGGTTAATGGTGCTGGTTTGGCAATGGCAACGATGGATATTATAAAACTTTCAGGCGGCGAGCCGGCTAATTTCCTTGATGTGGGAGGTACTGCAAATGCTGCGCGTGTAGAGCAGGCGTTTAGAATTATTTTGAAAGATAAAAATGTGAAAGCTATTTTAGTAAATATTTTTGGTGGTATCGTTCGCTGCGACCGTGTGGCGCAAGGTATTGTGGA
This sequence comes from uncultured Bacteroidota bacterium, assembly GCA_903833025.1. Taxonomy (GTDB): domain Bacteria; phylum Bacteroidota; class Bacteroidia; order 2-12-FULL-35-15; family 2-12-FULL-35-15; genus 2-12-FULL-35-15. The sequence continues at coordinate 1,294 of CAILDT010000612.1, forward strand.
TGCTTATAAAAATATGGGTAATATTACTGTCCCGATTATTATTCGTTTGCAAGGAACAAATGCTGTGGAGGCGAAAAAGATTATTGATGAGTCGGGACTAAAAGTTTTTTCCGCAATTACACTTCAGGAGGCGGCGGATTTGGTGAAGAAGGTGGTTAGTTAATTGATAAGTGATAATGAATAGTTAAAAGCGCGAAGATTTATTTCTTCGCGCTTTTTTTTATTAAAATTTCAAGAGTTCCTCATAGAGTTCTTTTAAAGGTAAGCCCATAACGTTGAAATAAGAACCTTCTATTTTTTCTACAGCTATGTAACCAATCCATTCTTGCGCTCCATAAGCTCCGGCTTTATCATAAGGATGGAAATTGCGGATGTAATATTCTATTTCGTAATCAGTAAGTGGTTTGAAATAAACTTTTGTAACCGAATAAAAAGATTTGGTCTTATCTTTCGATTTTATACAAACTCCAGTATATACTTCGTGCATTTTGCCTGAAAGTAATTTCAACATTCTTACCGCATCATCAAAATTTTCGGGTTTGTTTAATACTTGGTTATCTATCCAAACAATAGTATCGGCAGTAATTACAATTGTGTTATCATTTAACTCTTCATCAAAAGCATTTGCTTTTTTCTCACATAAGTATAATGGAATTTGTTCGGCTTTTAAATGAGGAGGAAAACTTTCATCTACTTCTTTCGTGGCAACATCAAAATTAAGTCCAAGGTCTTTTAATAAAAATTGTCGGCGAGGAGATTTGGATGCGAGGATGAAATGATATTTTTTTAATTCTTCGAAATTCATTTTAAAGAAGAAAGAAAATAAGTGAAAACAAATAAATAACAAACGCCCATCAGCATAATAAATTTGGCGGTGTTGCCGGCAAAGCGAAATTGTTTTTTTGTATTAGCCCGAATGATTTTATAAATTAAAAAAGCAAAAGGCAGTTGAAGAGCGAAGCAGAAATAATAAAAACTTGCCCAGTCTTTTATATGTATTTGTCCGATTTGTAAATAGGCAAGACAAACGATGGTTGCTAATGCAATAACAACAGCGATCGCTTTGGTGGATTTGATGCCAATTACAATAGGCATTGTTTTACACCCGAATTCTTTGTCGCCTTCGTAATCTTCGATGTCTTTTATTATTTCGCGCAGCAAAGTAGTGATGAATGCGAAGAAAGAAACACCTAAAACCCATTTCCAAATAATTAAATGATTAACGGTTGGGTAAATTTTGTGTATTGGGATTAAATCGTAGATGCCCACAACTAAAGGAACTATGGCGGTGAAGGTGGCAATAATAATATTACCAATTAAAAACTGACGTTTGAAATTAGTGGAATAAAACCATAAGCCTGTGGCACAAATAAAATGAATGAAAACTAATTTCCAATGTCCGATAATCCACGAAACATACAAACCAATTAGCACTGCAATAATACTTATGACTGTGTGAGCACCCATTGCTACGCGTCGTTTCACACCTTTATCAATCACTAAACGTTCGGGCTTATTTATTTTATCAATTTTTACATCGAAGTAATCGTTGATAATATAACCAGCGGCGGCAATCATTACTGTGGAAAGAACTAAAAGGAAGAAATTGAAATTGTTTAGTTGAAGTGTGAAATCGTTTCCGTAGTTATTTAGAATAGGATATATTAAACACCAACGCACCATATACTGCGTGAAAGCAATGATAAGAAGATTTTGAATGCGGATGAGTTTTAGAAAAGCGAACATAAAGTATTTTAAGTTGTTGCGAAAATACTACTTTTTATTCTTAGATGATTTGATAATGCTTTTACTTAACAATTTGTAAATATTCTGGTAATCTTTATTATCAGCAAGTAATTTAATGTGAGCTTTCATTGTTTTTTTATCGCCACGAATAGCGGGACCGGTTTGTAGATTAACTGGAAATTTATCTTTAATAATATGTGCTGTTTCTTCAATTAATGGTTCCAGCAAATTAAAACCATATTCATTTGCTGATAAAATATCATCTGCTATGACATATAAATGATTGGTAAAATTATTTACAAATACAGCAGCAAGATGGATTTTTTTTCTGTTCGCAGTATCAACAGCGTATGAGTTTTTACAAATACTTTTTGCAACCGAAAAAAGAGTTTCATAAGTGTATTCGTTACTTGCTTCTATAAGAATTGGGATATTAGAGAAATCAATTTCTCTTTCTTTAGTAAATGTTTGCACAGGATAAAATACTCCGAAGTTATCCGTTGCTTTTTGCAATACTTTAATATGAGTTGCTCCCGAAGTATGCACTATAATTTTATTTTTTTTTTTCTAAAAGTTTAACTACTTTCAAAATTGCTTTATCGTTAACAGCAATAATATAAATGTCGGCAGTTAGATTGATTTTTTTAATATTGGAAGGAAATTTCGTTTTTAATTTAGTTGCTAACTCTAATGCCGAAGAAGGGTGTGCGCTAACAACTTGAAGAATAGTATGTCCTGCTTTTTTTAATGCAAATCCTAAATGTGTTGCCACATTACCAGCACCAATTATTACAATTTTATACTTTTTGTCAGGCATAAGTTATTTTCTTATTCTTTCTACTATTGCAAGTAGTGTACCTATTGCCATAATGATTGCACCAATCCAAAGAATATTGATGTATGGAAAAACGATTGCCTGCATTACTATAAAATCTTTTATGTTTGATTTTTTTTCTTGAAGAGAAATTTCAATTTTCCCGTCTGCAGGATTAATTTTCGCGAACATAAATTTCAATCCTAGTTCATCTACTTTAAATGGAACAGGTTCAATAAGGTTATTATGTATTACATAAATGGGTGCAGCGAAATAAGTTTTTTTTATGTCGAGCACTCTTAAATGTGCTTGTACGGCAATATCTTTTTCTTCTAATTTATATTTTGATTTATCAATTCGTGTGGATAGGGAATCAAAAACAATAATTGCATTA
>CAILDT010000613.1 GCA_903833025.1 uncultured Bacteroidota bacterium
AAATAGGGGAGGAGATAAAATCAATTCCTGAAATAAGTTTTACTTCCTTAGATAAATTAAATGCCGGAAATTTTAATGAAAATGTTGTTAAAGAATTAAGAGATTATTTGGGGAAAGTAAAAAAGTATTATTCGGATAGGTATGATAATGCTGTAAAAAGCAAGGATGATTGGATGGCAAAATTTCAGCAAAGTGAAAATAGCAAAGCTGAATATCAGAATTTATTGAGTGCAAATCAGAATAAAAAAATGGAAGAGTTGGTAAAAAATGTTACTTCTGATTTAGAACCAATAGAGCAGGAAGACGGTAAATTAATTGCCACCTCCGACCCTATTTTCAGAGATGGAACAAACGAACATTTTATCCGCTCTCACATTTTTGCACCCACCAAAAATGTTTTTGGAAAACAATACCCCACTTTTTGGGTAAACATTATAGTTATATGGGCTATGTCGTTATTGCTTTTCATCACTTTATATTATGATGTATTGCGAAAACTGCTTCGGTATTTTCCAGCAATTATTAATCGACTTAAATTAATTGGAAAGAAGAAACGGTAATTGTATCTTAATTTATATTGTTTATCATTGTATTGAAATTAAAAAAAACAAATCATCATCCTTAAATATAATATGAAAAAAATAGTTCCCATTCTTCTTTTATGTTTTATAGGATGTAAGCAACAGGATAAAGGCAAACCAGTAGTCGTAGTTTCTCCTTCTAAAATGAAAGTATTGTATTTAGGGGTTAATAATCCTGTTTCAATTGTTGCGTCGGGAATTCCATCCTATAAAATAAAAGTGCGGGTGGATGATAGTTTAGGTTCGGTGAAGGGAGATAGCGGAAAATATGAAGTGGCAGTGAGGACTAAATTGCCAACACTTAAAATTACGGTAAATAAAATTGATGATAATAATAAGGAGGAGTTTTTGGATACGCTTATTTTTAAAGTACGACCTGTGCCTTCGCCTATTGTTTCCATTGCCGGACAAACAGGAGAATGCACACTTTCGAGAGAAGAAATAGTACAAGCAGGAGGTATTGTTCCTAAGATTAATAATTTTGTTTTTGATATGCGGTTTCCTGTTATTTCCTATAATTTATCTGCAAATATTAATGGTTTATGGATTGACTCAAGGGGTAATGGTCCGGCATTTACTGAAGAAATGAAAAAGTTAATAAGCAAATTAGAATCAGCTGGTAGAATTCTTATTGAAGATGTATGGATTCAGGCACCTGAAGGAAAAAGAAAAATACCTGGAATGGTTATTAAAATTAAATAGATGAAAAAACTGTTTTTAGTTTCATTGGTATGTTTATTTGGTTGTAGCCAGCAAGACAATAATACAGTTGTTGTAGGTGCTGCGGATAAAATGAGTTTAGTATATATTGGTGTTGATAATCCAATAGATATTGCTGTATCCGGTGTTCCTGCCAATCAGATAAAAGTAAAAACGGATACTACCATTGCAAAAATAGAAGGAGAAAATGGAAAGTATAATTTGAAAGTAAAAAAAAGAAAGGATGTAAAAATTTATGTTTATAAAGTGGGGGAAGATAAAAAAGAAACGCTGCTTGATTCATCTAGTTTTCGTGTTAAAATGATACCTGCTCCTGCTGCATCTATTTCGGGGGTTGTGGGTGAGGGTCCGATAAAAAAAGATGAGTTACTTAACTCAAAAGGAATAGAAATTTATTGGGGCGATTTAGTGTTTGATATGAATATGCCGGTGGTTAATTATACAATGTCGTTGGTGGTGGAAGGGCAACCTATTTCGATTGAAGAAGATGGTCCGGCAATAAATGATATGATGAAAAAATATATTAGGCAGTTTGAACCTAACGGGCAAAAAATTATTATTGAGGATGTGATGGTTAAAACCCCTGATGGCAGCAGAAGAAAAATACAAGGTATGGTTTTAAAGTTGAAGAATTAGATTTTATGAGTAATCCAAAAATAGTTCTCACCGCAAACTTTGATGAAAGTAATTCGCACCACGAATATTTGCTTTCTATAATGCAACGTGCAGGTATGGATGTAATAGATTGTCAGAATAATTCTTTATCAGAAATAAATAATGCTATTCAACAAGCCGATTGTTCGGTGCATATTCTTAGCAGAGATTATGGGAAAACGATAGAAGGTGACAACTCTACGTCGTTTGCCAAGTATCAGTTTAATGAAGCGAGAAAAAAATTACAAGCAAATCCTGATACTTTCAAAATGTTTATCTGGTATCCGCCTGATGTGCTTGCTGCTGAAAAAGAACAATTGCAGGAAGAATTTATAAATGAAATAAGAAACAGCATCACAAAAAATATTGTGTTTACTACCATTGGATCGCATATTCAGTTGGTTGATGATATTCGTTCGATGATTTCATCAGAAGAAAAAGCAACGTTTGATATTAAAGAAGCAGAAGTATTTTTAGTTTTTAATCAATTGGACGAAGCCGAGGCAGACGAAATAATTGATATGCTTAGTGATATTGTTGATGTATCAAAACTCAATATTATTCAGGATAGTGATTTGGATTATTCCGAATATTGTTCTCAACAAATCAGTAAATCAAAACTTGCAGTAGTTTATTTCAAAGAAACTTCTGATTGGGCATTGCCATTTACGCAGCAAGTTTGGAAAAAGGTAGGCGGTGCATCTTCTCATACTCCTATTTTATTAATTGGTGATGAAGACCCGGAAGAAAATTTGAATAAGAAGTTTACTGCTCCTAAGATTATTTCATTAATTATTTCAGGAGACTTAATTCCGTTGGAAATAAAAGTGCAGTATGATAAAGTTATTGAAAGCAAATCATAAAAAATAAATACGATGAAAAAATTTATTACCATTTCCGGATACATTGCCTCGATACTTATTATTATCGGGATGCTGCTTAAATTTAATCATTGGATGGGTGCAAGTCCATCACTTGCACTTGGTTTTCT
>CAILDT010000614.1 GCA_903833025.1 uncultured Bacteroidota bacterium
ACCCAACCAAGCAACCAAAACGATTCCGTACCTGGACACGCGCACTTTAATATTACAGTTGCGGGAACTGCGCCTTATAATTATTACTGGTATGTAAATGGAACATTAACCGACAGTACTATTAGTAGTGTATCAGCAACCAATACATATAATACTCCTTCTTTAAGTATGGCAGATAGTAACAATACCTACTTTTGTGTGGTTACCAATTGCGGAGGAGCAAATACAGTAACTTGCAATACCGCGCATTTGGTTTGTATTCCTGTTTCTATAAGTATTCAGCCACTATCACAAACGTTTACAGCAGGTAATAACGATACCATTTCGTTTTCAGTAACTGTAAATGGCACTCCGCCTTTTTCGTATTACTGGTATGGTCCGGGTGGTACATTAGTGAAAACAACTATTGATACCGTAGGGCATCGTTCTATTTATTCGTTTTATGCGCATCCTGTTGTTTATGGTATGAATGGAAATGCATATCACGTGGTGATTTCTAATCATTGTGGAGGGTTGGGAAATTCTTTGGTGAGTGGGAATGCGATTATTACGGTACTTTGTCCGGTGATGGCTGCACCTCCAATTTATGGACCTAACAATATATGCGGAGGGTTACCTGGTTTTTTTAATTACTCCACTCTTGCGGTGTCTGGTGCTTTATATAGTTGGTTAGGGGCTGGAGCACCCTCCTCTTTACAAAGCCCTCAATACTTATTCTCTGCTGGTTACTGCAATACTAATCTTCCCCTTTTTCTTACAATCACAGTTAATGGATGTACTTCTCCATCATCTTATTTAAGTATTTATATTTCGGATCCAGCATATATTTCAAATCCCCCATCAAATCAAACTATTTGTTCGGGAGGAAATGTTTCATACAATCCAATTGAAGGTGGGTGTTCAACTTCAATTATCTACTCTCATTCAGCTACGTCGTGCATTACAGGTTTTTCAGGAAACGGATATTTTAATATAAATGATGTTTTGATAAATACAAGTGCTATACCTTGTACTGTTACTTATTCCATAAATGATTTGGGATGTTATTCCTCTGCTTATTCTTTTAATGTAACCGTCAACCCTGTACCTCAAGTTATAGTTACCTCCCCGACAATATGTGCGGGAGATACAGCAAGCATAACAACAAATGGTGCAGCTACTTATACTTGGAGTACAGGAGCAACAGCCACAGGAGTGAATACCGCAATTGCAAGCCCACCAACTACAAGCACTTATACAGTTACAGGTACAAATACGTATGGTTGCCATAATACGGCTGTATCAACTGTAACCGTTTTAAATACGCTTAACACAGCCGTAACCCAAACCGCAGATACGTTAATATCTTCTCAATCAGGCGCAACATACCAATGGTATAATTGTGCTATTAATGGTTTACAGCCGATAATAGGGGCAACTAATCAAACTTATGTTCCACCTGCTAACGGGCAATATGCTGTGGCAGTTTCGCTTGGCAGTTGTGCAGATACTTCCGCTTGTCAGTTGTTTTATAGCGTTGGGGTTCCTTCCATAAAAAATAATCAATCAACAATAACCATTTACCCAAACCCAAACAATGGAAATTTTATGGTTAACTATAATTTAGTTGGGGCAGAAAAGGCATTTTTTACCATTTATGAAGTTTCGGGCAGACAAGTGATGCAACAAACCTTAAACCCTGAAAATAAAATAGGGGTAATAAATGCGGAAGATTTGAGCGCAGGGGTGTATTATTATGAATTTGTGATAAATGGTGGTGAAACCAAAACCAATAAGTTAATTATTATAAAATAATGGAACGGAAATATATTTTCAAAGATATGTTGTTGGTATGAATAAATTTTTTACTTTTGCCCTCCCTAAAAATAAAAGTTAACGAAAATGAAAGTAAGAGTATCAGTAAAAAAGAGAAGCGTGGATTGCAAAATCGTGCGTAGAAAGGGTGTTTTGTATGTAATAAACAAAAAGAATCCTAAGTTTAAACAACGTCAAAAATAAGATAAAACAATGGCTAGAATTGCAGGTATTGATTTACCAAACAACAAAAGAGGCGAAATAGGGTTAACCTATATTTTCGGAATAGGACGCAGTACTGCTCGTAAAGTATTAACTGAAGCAGGTATTGATGTTAATGTTAAAGTTCAGGATTGGAATGATAAACAATTAACTGATATACGTAACATACTTACTGAAAAGTATAAACTGGAAGGTGCTTTGCGCTCGGAAGTGCAGTTAAATATTAAGCGTTTGATGGATATTGGAAGCTATAGAGGCATTCGTCACCGTTTAGGATTGCCTGTTCGCGGACAAACTACTAAAAACAATGCGCGTACCAGAAAAGGTAAACGTAAAACTGTTGCAAACAAGAAAAAAGTAACTAAATAATAAGATGGCAAAAACAAATCAGGCAACTACAGCTACAAAAGCTGTTGCTAAAAAAAGAGTGGTGAAGGTGGATGCTGTGGGTCAGGCTCACATTAATGCTACTTTCAACAATATTATTATTTCATTAACCAACAATGCAGGTCAGGTTATTTCTTGGTCAAGTGCTGGTAAAATGGGGTTTCGTGGTTCGAAAAAGAACACACCTTATGCAGCACAACTTGCTGCTGCGGATTGTGCTAAAGTAGCTCACGATTTGGGTTTGAGAAGAGTGAAAGTATTTGTAAAAGGTCCGGGTGGCGGTCGCGAGTCGGCAATACGTACTTTATCAGGAGCAGGAATTGAAGTAAGTGAAATTATGGATATTACTCCGGTGCCTCATAATGGTTGTCGTCCTCCAAAAAGAAGAAGAGT
>CAILDT010000615.1 GCA_903833025.1 uncultured Bacteroidota bacterium
GTATTTTAGTCCGTCTTTATCGGTAATTTCTACGGCATCGTTTCCTTGTGTAAAAAAGCGAATTTTGTTTTTGAAGTGTAAATTATATACAGGGCGGTTTAATAAATACTTACTGTGTTTTACTTTTTTTACTTCAACAATATTATTCAAATCTATTTTTACTTTGCGGGAAGTCCATAAACCATCGAGGATTAAACTGTTGCCGACAATTTTGGTTTGGAGGTGTAAAACAAAAATGAGGATTAAAGAAAGTAGCATTAATATGATGCCCATTAAGAAGAATAGTTGTCCAGAGCCTTCGTCAACAGGGGAAGAAGGGATTTGAATTGCGTTGGCAACTTCGACAGGTTTTGGGTTTTCGCTCCAGTAATAAAGGATGAAACAAAAGAGGGCTAACACAGTGCGCCAGATGATTGCCCATTTGTTGTAACCGATGTATTGTTTTTCTTCGAAAAGTATTTGGTCTTCCATAATTAGCTTCAAAGGTAAAGTTACTTAATCAATTCTGCAAAATATATTTTTTTTGTTTTGTCGGTAACTTTAAAACGGTTATCAATTCTCATTCCGATAATCCACGCAATTTCGCCGGCAGAAGTTAAAAGCCAAGTGTTTTCTTTCTGATTCAAGGATAATTTATTGTCGATAAAAAAGTCGCTTAATTTCTTTTTATTTTTCATTCCTAAGGGATAAAAGGAATCGCCTTGCTGCCATTTTCGTATTTCTAAAGGAAAAGAAAGTTTATCGAAATCGAGATTGGCGGTAGTTCGGGTTCGTGTTATTTTATCGGAAGGGAGTTTGGTTTTAAACTCAACTTCAATTGCGCCAATAAAAATAATCTTTTTGTTTTCATCAATGGTAGCGTATTCTGTGGGAAGTCGTGCTGTGATTTGGGACTTCTCTTCAATAATTAAAACTTCCCTGTCGATTATTAAACGATGAGTAGGGGAAAAAAATTGTTTACCAGGTTCGCTGGATAATCCCAGAATGATTTCTTTTACGGTACTCTCATTAAAATTAAATGTTTTTAAACACTCATATAAGTATGTTTCGGAGTGCTTTGTAGCTTTCAACTTCCATTTTTCAACGGTAACATAATTATCTTTGTGATGTAATAAAGAACGTTTTTCCAGCTTAACGTTCCAATTATAAATTTCCTCTACTTTTATTAACCTTTGAATCGTATCATTCATAGAGGTTTCGAACGAAGGATTTAATTCTTTGAGAAGCGGAATAATATGATGACGAATTTTGTTACGCATATATTTATCAGAAGAATTGCTGCTATCTTCCCTGAATTTCAATTTTTCTTTCGAAGCAAAATCTAAAATTTGATTTTTAGTTGCAAATAATAAAGGGCGAATAATATTTCCTTGTTTTGATAAGATGCCGTGGAGACCTGCAATGCCAGTTCCGCGAATGAGATTAATAAAAAATGTTTCTATTGAATCATCTAAATGGTGAGCAGTAGCAATGTAGTTATAGTTTTCATTTTTTCTTATTTCTTCGAACCAATTGTAACGCAATTCTCGCGCAGCCATTTGAGTGGAGATTTTATTTTCTTCAACAAAATCTTTTGTATTGAAACGAACAGAATAAAAAGGAACATTGTATTTGCTAGCAAGTTGTTCTACAAATTTTTCATCAGCGTTGCTTTCATTATCCCTCAACTGAAAGTTACAATGAGCAATCGAAAATTTTAATTTCGTCTGATGAAATAATTCACACAAAACAATGGAATCGACACCGCCACTGACAGTAACTAATATTTTGTCGGAAAGAGAAAATAGTTTTTCTTGTTGGATGTATGATAAAAAGGATAATTGCATTGTGCAAATATACCAATATTGAGCTAAGGCAGTTGAAGTAACGGTACTTTGAATAAATTGCAGTTACAATAGTTACCATTTATTATAAAACAATACATTTGTAAAATTATTATTGATAAAAAACTTAACAGCACCAATAAATGAAAGACTACTATTATATGCTTGGGCTTGAATACGAAGCCACGGAAGGGCAAATTAAAGCGGCTTATCGTAAATTAGCACATAAATTTCATCCAGATAAAAACCACGGCGATAAATTGTTTGAAGAGCGATTTAAAGATATTCAAGAAGCATACGAGGTGCTTGGAAGTGCTGATAAAAAGCTTGATTACGATTTAAAGTTTAAAGGGTTAAAGGAGGTTAAGAAAACTAATTTGCAGGAGCAAGAAATAATAAAAAAATACGGAGAAGAGTTGCGGAAGAAGGAAGAGGAGATTCAACGTAAATATAAAACGGCAGCACAAAAAGCAGCAGAAGAAAAAGAAATAAGACAAAAAGAAGAGGAGGCAAGGCGTGAAGAAGAACTTGAAAAACTTTCGTTTGAATTGGATAAGTACAATAATGTATTGCAACAAAAAGAAAAGGTTTTGAATACCGTAAAGGAAGAAGTATTTAAGCTGGAATCTGAAGTGTCGCAGTTAAAAACAATTATTCACGATATAGATTTAAAAATAGTTTCGGTTAATAATAGTGGTGAGAGTGAAAATTCAGAAGCAGAACATTATACACGTACCGGCGAATTGTTTGGTGGCGGAATAATTATATATACAAATGAAAGTGGCGAACACGGCTTAGTGTGTTCAGCCGAAGATTTAGGGAAATCAATATGGGGAGAGGCAAAAGGATTATGTGATAATTATAAGGGCGGTACTCATACCGATTGGAGATTGCCAACCAAGGAAGAACTGTTGTTAATTTATCAACTGTTATTTAAAAATAAGGGAGTTAAAAGTTTCGCTTCTAAAAACTATTGGAGTTCTTCAAAAAATAATGAAGATGTTGCTTGGGTTTTCGATTTTTATACTGGAGATGCCTACGACGATTATAATAAGTACAATGCTTATTTTGTGCGCGCAGTACGTGCATTTTAATTGTTTCAATTAGTTATTGAGTACCTCAAACATCGCTTTCGCTTTTAATAAACATTCCTCAAACTCCTGTTCAGCATTCGCTTTGTCTGTTATCGCACTACCCACCATAAACGAAGTATATTTATTTTCAGCATTATGAAGTATGCTCCTAATCACCACACTAAAATCAAAATCCCCATCAGGCGTTACATACCCAACTGCCCCAGAATACAAACCACGCTTAGTACTTTCGAACTGTTCTATTAATTTCATCGCGCTTACTTTGGGTGCACCCGTCATACTCCCCATTGGGAAAGTACTTTTAATAATATCGGTAAAAGAGGTGATGGGTTGTAATTTGCAACTTACGGTTGAAATCATTTGATGTACTTGTTTGAAACTATATATGCCGAAAAGTTGATCAACACTAACGCTTCCTCGAGAAGCAATTCGCGATAAATCGTTACGAACCAAATCAACAATCATTACATTTTCGCTTCTTTCTTTCGCATCGTTTTTCAATTTTTGTTTAAGTGCGTCGTCCTCCAATTTATTTTCAGCCCGTTTTATAGTTCCCTTAATGGGTTGAGAAATCAGCTTGTTTCCACTCTTTTTCAAAAACCTTTCAGGACTTGCTGAAAGTAAATACTGCTTATCAAATTTGCAATAAGCAGAAAATGGTGCGCGAGAAATTTCATTTAATTTTTCATAAATACTCACCGTATCCATCTCCAAATCTTCTACAAAAAATTCCTGGCAAAAATTAACTTCATAAATATCTCCCTTCCGAATATGCTGTTTCAATTGGTTAACAGCATCTATATATTCTTGCTTTGTAATTTTTGATTGAATATTTATTTCATAAAAATTGTTTTCCGATTTTTTATTTGGAGGAGAAAAACAGAGGTTGAAAATTGCTTCTGTTTCCTTTTCTGAAAGAAAATCAGCATCATAAAAAACAGAAACAATGTTTTCATTAATTTGTAAAACTACTTTAGGACAAAAAAAATGAAGTTCAGGAAAGCTTAATTTATCTGCATTTTCGGAGCATAGTTGTTCGATGTTGTTTTTTATATCGTAAGTAATGTATCCGAACAACCATCCTTTTCTTTTATCATAAAACTGTTGAAGATGTTCAAACAAATCTATAGAATCGTTTATTATAAACTCTTCAACACAACCAACTGCAATTAGTTTATCGAACTGAGAAGGAGTTTCCGAATTGTATTGTGAATTAGAATCGAAAATACAGACATTTTTAAATCTCTCATTCAATGCTTCAATATTGATGTTTGAGCAATCAGGTTGTAAATAATATTTTAAGTGTTTTAGCATTTTAGTATACACCCTTGTTTGTTCCATTGATAAAGCTATTTGAAAGGGTATGCGAAATTATAAATTATTGTTAGAGTATCAGAATTCATTTCGAGATGAAAATTCATCCATCTAATGAACAATTTGAATTTTACTCCCACCGAAAAAATGTACTTGTAAAATTTCTTTGAATTGGCTTTAGTAAAAGGTTGTAACAACATTTATTCATCATCGAAAATGAAAGGAGGATTAAAAGTTTTCAACAAAAGTGGGAAAAAGTGGAAGAAAGTGGGAAATTGTTTTTATTTTTACACCGCCTAAAAAAATAATAATGGATAGTTTGTTTGGAGTATATGAATGCAGTGCAGATGCGAAGGGTCGCGTTATGCTTCCTGTTGCATTCAAGAAGCAACTCACAAAAGAACTGGCTGACGGATTTATTTTGAAGCGTAGCATTTTTAGATGCTCTGAAGGCAAACCCAGAACAATGGTTAGGTAGCGAGCACCTTGCGACATACGGCGTCAGTACAGAACTTCTCGTCAAACTCTTAGATCCAGATCAACGACTTCCTGTTCATTA
>CAILDT010000616.1 GCA_903833025.1 uncultured Bacteroidota bacterium
CTCCAGCCATTGCTTTCATTTCATTTTCTAATTTCGAAAGCGGGGCATTGTTATAAATCATTTTTACTACTGATTCTGCCCTACCTGCTAACATATTCAGGCGTTTTATAAGGGCGATCTTTGAGACTTTATCAAACATTTTAATTCGTTTTAAGTGTCTTGACCCTTAAATCAGGAGATGTTAATAACTCCTATCCGACAGTTGTAACAAGGATTACAAACTGTTTTTACCATAGCATATAGGTATGCTTTTCTATAATATAGATGAAATAAAAACAGATTAGGTTGCAACTCATCTCCTAAATAAAGAATGTATTTGCATCCGAAAAAAACATATCTTTGCCGTCCGATAAAAATAAAAATGCGGATGTGGCGTAATTGGCAGCCGCGCCAGACTTAGGATCTGGTGCCGCAAGGCGTGGGGGTTCGAGTCCCTTCATCCGCACTAATAAAAACCTGAAACACTTGTTAAGTAAGCGTTTCGGGTTTTTTATTTAAAGATTTAGTCCGCAGTTAGTCCGCAGTTTGTGTTAAAATTAATAATTGTTACTATTTATAAGGAAATTGCTTTCAACTCAAATATTACCTTTGTAAAATCTTCTACCTCATCATCCAGTAAACAGTGTTGTTCTTTTTCGGTTGTAACAAATGCCCAAAACGTAAAACAGTATGCAAATCTTTTATTCTTTCTTTTAATTCCTTCTGTTAATTGCTTCCTTTTGCATACTTTTGAAACCTTATTTCAAAACATTGTAAATTGAACTTTCACCAATGCCTAAAATATACGACAACATAAACAACCATCTTACCAAAGGATTGAATGACACTTTGGAGCTTTCGCACAGAACAGATTTTTGTGTCGGCTATTTCAATTTGAGAGGTTGGAAAGAAGTTGCAGACAAAATTGATAACCTTTCAGGTAAAACAATTGCAGAAGGTTCAGAAGATGTACACCGCATTTGTCGGTTGTTGGTAGGTATGCAAAAAATGCCTGTGGACATTTTAAAAGAATCTTTTTACAAAGACGAAACCCACATAATTGATAGTGCAGAAGCATCAAAACTTAAAAAGAGATTAGCACAGGAATTTAAAGACCAACTTACTTATGGTGCCCCAACCGAGCAACACGAAAAAGCATTGCGTAAGTTGAGCCAGCAATTAAAGGATAAAAAAGTAGTTGTAAAATTGCATTTGCGTTACACGCTTCACGCAAAATTATATTTGGCTTACAGCCCAGACAAAAGAGTTCCGGTAGTTGGCTTTTTAGGAAGCAGTAATTTAACCTTTGCCGGACTTGCCAACCAAGGAGAATTAAATATTGATGTGATGGACCAGGATGCAGCACTAAAATTGGCTGATTGGTTTAACGACCGTTGGAAAGACCGTTGGTGCATTGACATTACAGAAGAATTAATTGAAATTATTAATAACAGTTGGGCATCCGACCGCTTAATTCCTCCATTCCATATTTACTTAAAAATTGCTTACCACCTTTCAAGAGAGGCAAGAGCAGGTATCAATGAATTTAAGTTGCCAAAAGTTTTCCAAACCGAGTTATTAGAGTTTCAGCAAAAAGCAGTTTTAGTGGCAGCACACCATTTGCACAAGCGCGATGGAGTATTAATTGGTGATGTAGTAGGTTTAGGAAAAACAATTATTGCAACCGCTTTGGCTAAATTATTTGAAGATGATTTCTTTTTAGAAACCTTAATAATTTGCCCTAAAAATTTAGTTGAAATGTGGGAAGAGTACGCACACAAATACCAACTTCGTGCAAAAGTAATTTCACAAAGCAGAGTGCAAACACTCTTACCAACATTAAGACGTTACCGCCTTGTAATAATTGATGAAAGCCACAATTTACGGAACGACCAAGGCAGTAGATACAGGGCAATAAAATCTTATTTGGAAGAAAACGACAGTAAAGTAATATTGCTTTCAGCAACACCATACAACAAAACCTATTTAGATTTATCAAACCAACTTCGTTTATTTATTTCAGATGATAAAGATTTAGGCATAAGCCCTGAAAGATACATTGAAAGCATAGGCGGACAAGTTCAATTCAGCTCACAACATGGATATTTCGGTGTAATTGACCACCTCATTTCGGTTCAAATTGACCAGTGAAAGTTAAGGTCTAAATTAGTTACAATATTTGGCTGCAAAATTAGTTTAATTATTTGTATTTTCAGTTTTTATTTTAATGTCTGTTAATTTTTTTCTGAGCGACTCACCTTTGATTTCAATTCGGTGAGCACTCTGAACTATTCTGTCCAGGATAGCATCGGCTACTGTTTCCTCTCCAATCACCTCATACCACTTGTTTACAGGAAGCTGTGATGTAATGATACTCGCACCTTTTCCATGACGGTCTTCTATAATTTCCATAAGCATATTACGGTTTACAGTATCTAAAGGTTGCAGACCAAAATCATCAAGAATAAGTAAGTCCTGACGTTCAATCTTAGCTATTTCTTTTAGATAAAGACCATTTGCTTTTGCCATTTTTAATCGGGAAAAGAGTTTACCCGTATTGGCATACATCACCTTGTAACCCTGCATACAGGCCTGATAGCCAAGAGCGGTGGCAATATAACTCTTGCCAATACCTGTGCTTCCTGTAATAAGAATATTTTCATTTGCTTTAATGTACGAACAATCGGCATAGCGTAAAATCTGATTTTTATCTAAATTGCGATTGCTGTCATAATGCAGCAGTTCGATGCTTGCATTGTAACGAAAACGGGCATTGGTAATAAGCCGGTGAATAGCTCGATTCTGCCTGTCGTCCCATTCCGATTGTACTAAAAAAGCTACCATTTCATCAGGAGTATACCTGTTTTGCTGTTCATTTTCCAGACTTGTTGTAAAGGCACGAAACATCCCTGATAATTTCATGTCCTTCATTTTTTTAATTGTTTCTTCGTTCATTGTTTTTTGTTTTTTAGTTGTTATTAATTATTTATTTTTTATTGGTAATAATCTTCTCCTCTGATATTTTCGTGAGCAGGGATAGCAAGCTGCTCCTGCTTTTCATCATCGCTGAACTGGTCCATTTTATTGTCAAGTATGTTCTGAATGATTTTATAATTATAAATTCCGTAACCTAATGCCCGCTGGCAAGCCTTTATCAGCCTGTCTCTGCCAACTTTCTTTTCAAAACTTAATACTCCCATACATGATTTATAGCTTTGTTCAGGATGTTTTTTTCTTTCCAGAATATTCGTTATAAATAGTTGCACATCCGGGTGAATTGCTGCTGCCCATTTAATAAATTTTTCCGGTGTCCATTCGCTTACAAACCTGTGGGCAGAAGCCATGTGCTCCGTTACAGTGGTGTAATTATACGGGCTTTTGATTCGGTTGTGTGAAGCAATCAGTTCATAGCGATAGTATATTTCAACCGTGGTTGGCGAATAAATCACCTTTACTTTTTTGCTGATGTATCTGTAAGGTACACTGTAGTAATGTTTATCTGTGCTTAAACAGATGTGTCCATTTTTTATTACCGTTAAAATCTGTTGCTTCTTAAATTCGTAACGAAACAATGGAAGTGGCATCAATGCAGCTCTTTCCACTTCTTCAAACTGCTCTCTGCGTGAAAAATTTCTGCCTGTTATTAACTTACCGTTGTATACTACCAGTTCCTGCCCGATTGCATGATTAAGTTCTTCTATAGAGAAAAATGTTTTGTTATCAATGGCTGTATAGATTCGACTGTATACTATCTTCACTGCTCCTTCCACTAACGCTTTGTCGCGGGGATGGTAAGCGCGGGCGGGCAATATCGCTGTCTGATAGTGCTCTGCAAAATCTGCAAAAGTTTCATTGACCGTGGGTTCATACTTGCTGCTTTTGGTTACTGCTGATTTTAAATTATCGGGAACGATGGCTGATGGAACACCTTGAAAATAATGCAACGCATTTTCACAGGCCATAATAAAATCTTCTTTCTTTTGGCTCGCTGTGGCTTCTACATACGTCAGCTGGCTTGCACCGAGTATGGCTACAAATACTTCCACTGCAATAATTTCTCCTGTTTCTTTATCTACTATATACAGTTTCTCGCCTGTAAAATCAACATACATCTTGTCGCCTGCCTTGTGTATCATGTGCATCAGCGGTGATGTTTTATTTACCCATTATTGTAATAGTGATAAAACTGGGTCTTGCCAAAACCGGACGGATGTTGTTTTTTGTACTGCTCCCACATCATCTGTAAGGTAACGCCTGTGCGCTTTACCTCCCTTTCTACTTTGGGCAAATATAGCTCAAGGTCTTTTTCTCTTTGTGTAGGTGTTAATGGAGATGCAACATTGAAAAGTTTATTTAAATCGTGGTCGTTTAAATAAATTAACTCATCAATAGTCATCCGAAGAAGGTTGAAGTGACGAAGGTGTTTTTTTACTGTATTGCGCGCCACTCCGGTCTGCTCGCTGATTAACAGCTTGCTTTTGCCTTGAGAATGCATTCTCAGTATTTGACGAATTTTGTTCATGTCGATAGTTTTGTTTGCCATAACTTTTATTTTTTTATTAGTGATTATTTATTCTCACTAATTTAAAAATTATGTGAACTATCGCAACTAAATCTACTCTCTTAACAGGTGGTCAATTTACACCGAAATGGGGTGGTCACTTTGCTCCGAAATGCACTGGTCAGTTTGTTCCGAAATAGGGTGGTCAGTTTGTCCGAAATCTCCAGGCATAGTTTTGATTTGAACAATAGTTTTCAAATTTTAATTTAAAATCAGCATTTATATCTTTAATAAAGTATTCTGTTTTGGTTTCTTTTTCAAAGCGTTTGATAAGATTTTTATAGACGTTGTTTCTTTTATAAGTAGAAGTACCTATTGCATTTCTTTTATGGAGTGTATAATAATCAATGTATGTAACCAATTTGTTAGGGCTGGTTTCCACTTGTTTAGGTGGATTAATAAAATCTTTAAGCCATTGTGAATTAATTAAACACTTACCAACGCTACTATTATAATGTTCTAATAAATCAGTTCTTAATTTTGTTAATTCGTTATGTAAACTTTTATAAGCTGCGGTTTTAAGGTTTGTAGGTTGTCCTTTTTTAGTACTCCAGTCACCAGGATTAATAACATAATTTGTCTTTGCTTTTGCATCAATAGTATTATGTCCTTCCCTTAATCTTACATAGATTCCTGATGGATTGTTTTTGCTTTGAATGAAAAATTTTATTGTTGCCATAGTGAATTAAATTTTAATTGCGGTGCAAAGATAAACAATTAGTCTGTATTTAGTCCGCATTTAGTCCGCTTATTTCAATTTGGTTCAATTTAGATAAATAATAAAATAAATTTTAAAATGCCTGTTAGTATTGATTTTACAACGAATTTAATCATTTTCAATAGATAATCTAAAAAGGGAGATTGAATGCTTTGTAGTCCCTTCATCCGCACACACAAAACCCTGAAACAGCAATAAAATTCGCGTTTCAGGGTTTTTATTTGTTTCTTTGTCAAATGATTTTAAACACCAAAGCTATTTTTTGGCCACCAGTATCAATTCTTAATCGGATGCGTAAATCAATACTTCTAATCATAATTTTATTTTGCTACCACACCAGTAATGCGCAATCCGAAAGCACAATAAGCAAACAGCTACGACAAAAAATTAATGAAACCACCACCGATACTTCACTTGCCCGGCTATATGGTTTGCTTGCCTGGGAACTTAAATTTACCAACAAAGAGGAAGCTATTGAACTCGCAAACAAAGAAATAAAGATAGCTGCTAAGCATCACAATTACTTGCTGTTGGCTGATGGATACAGAATTAAAGCGTTAACATTAGTAATTGCTGAAAAAACCGAAGAAGGAATATCCTTATACGATACCAGTTTAATATTCGCCAAACGGGCAGGTAGTTTATATTATCAAGCATCGTGCTACAGCTTATTGGGAGGGCTGTATGGCGACCAAGGTGATTATCATAAAGCAATAGAAGCGTATTTAAAAGGACTAGAAATAGCACAAAAATCGGGCGATGCCACTATGATTGCTACCTTGAGTAACAACCTTGCCGAATCCTATCAAAGCGATGCAAGAGAAACCGAACTGACTCAAAAATACTTTTTGATGGCTCTCGAAAACTCTATGAAAACAGCGAATTGGGCTGTTGCCTGTATGAACTCGTCCAACCTCGCTTCTGAATATATTAATAACGGTTCCACCGAAAAAGCGAAGGAAGAATTAAAACGTTCCATTGATTTGCTTAACCGAAATAAAAAAAACGATTACCAGTTTGCTACCAATTTACACGTGCTTGCTTCTGTTTTTTATTCGATGGGAAATATGGAGGATGCCGAAAAATATTCAATCGCCTCGCTTCGCATTATGGATAGTTTGCAACGCCCCGATAATGCTATGCGCCCGTTAACGGTGCTGACAAATATTTATTTAAAAACAAAAAATATTTCTAAAGCCGAAAAGTATGCCAACCGAATGTTGAACGATGCGTTGCCCCGCAATGCAAAATTATATATCAGGGATGGATACAAAGCACTGTCGGATATTGCGCGTTTGAAAAACAATCCTGCGGATGCGTTAAAATATTTTGAACTTTATAAATCGTGGAACGATAGTGTATTTAAAATAGCAAGAGAACAAAGCATTTCCAATGTGGAAACACGAAGC